>CAMAIG010000220.1 GCA_945835085.1 uncultured Ruminococcus sp.
GCGGCAACCGTTACAGACTCTGAGCAGAATATCTTACCCGATAATTCTGCTGATATTATACCCGATAATTCTGAAAATGTCAAGCCCCCGCAGCAGTTTTCTCCCATGGCTGCCGATGCTATATGGAAGCAAATAGAGGAACTGAGGAAGGAAGCTTCTGATCTCATAGAGAGTGAATTTGCTATGGATAAGATCATTGCCGATTGCAGGGATAAAATCTACCGCCTGGACGAGCAGCTTATCCGTGTTGAAGCGGAGATAGATATCCTCATGGCTGATTATGAAGCAGTGACGGGAGGTAAGGCATGAAGGTAAACAGCAAAAAAACAGTTGACGAAAAATATTGGACACAGATAACTCAGGTCTTAGAGGATAATCTTATTTTGGTGCTTATGGTGCTCCATGAGCAATATGGATTTTCTGATAGGCAGAAAACTGTGCTTAATGCTGTGTATGAAAAAGCAAAGCTCTTTGATCAGATGGCTCGTGATGAAATCCTTGAAATAAAAACTCAGCACGAAAGAGAGAAATACCACAAGATCATTCATGAGATAATAAAGCTTCGGGCACATGCGTTCATGCCGCCTGATATATGGGATTTTTTCTACAACAGCTCTACGCCTACATTCACCGAAACCCGTGCTGCATCAAGCCGAAAAGAGAAAGAAAACGCCCGAAAAGAGCAGCTTTCGCTTAAACAGGCTATGCAGATGCAGGTCGATCTGCAGGCAGCCCGTGGTTGGGCTATGAATAATTCAGCCTATTCCACAAGTATTAAAAGCTTAGAAGATGTGAAATGAGGTGCACAAATGTTTGATATCAAAAAAGCTGCGGAAATCATACCATAAGCTCTCAGAATTTCACAAATCCGCATATCAGAGAAACAAAGAACGGTGCAAAGCTTCTAACTTCTCAGCGTGATATATATGAGCTTAATGCTAATATGGGTGCACGCCGCCTCCGCAGCCGCATTCTTGCCATACTCCCGAATGATCTTGTAGAAGCTGCTATTGAAGAGTGCAAAAAAACACTCGCAGGAGGTAATGGCAAGCCGCTGTCGGACCGTGTGCGTGATATGGTAGTTGCTTTTGATAAGCTCGGTGTGACCAAAGAGCAGATCGAAGCACGGCTCAAGCATGAAGTAACAAGCATGACAGCTGACGAGCTCTGCGATTTCATAGGAATATACAACTCCATCAAAGGCAAGGAAACCTCCGTTTCGGAATGGTTCGGAGGTGAAATTGATACGACTGCTGCCGATCTTACAGCTGCACTGAAGGGAGCAGATGGAAATGGATAAAACTTTGCAATATGTAATTGAAGAAATCAGCCAAAAATACAACGTTGATATTTCAGAAGCATGTGTAATCGTCGAAAGCTCATTTTTCCCTGAAATGCTTGAAGAAATGCCCGATTATGTGCATCACTACACCGCTGAATATTGGGCGAAAGAAATAATGGAAGATAAAGGCGGCACGATATGAAAGAGCAATTTAAAAGCCGTGTTTATACGGACAGACCGCCCTATGCTGATTTCGATGCTCCGGCAAAATTTGAAGCAATAAAGAGCATCATTGCCAGGCGGCTTATCGAGCACCCGAATGCAATATGCTCATATTCGGGAGGAAGCGACAGTGATATTCTGATTCACCTTATTGAGCAAGTAAGGAAAATGTTCGAGCTTCCCCCTGTACATTATGCTTTTTTCAACACAGGCTTGGAAATGCAAGCCATAAAGCAGCATGTTAAGGATATGGAAAAGCATTACGGCGTGACAATTAAGGAGTACCGACCGAAAAAGAATATCGTGCTTGCTACAAGAGAGTATGGCATACCTTTTGTAAGCAAAATAATGTCAGCTGGGCTGGAAGGCGTGCAGAATAAGAATATTCCGCTGACTATCGCAGATGAATATGCCGAAGCCGAGGACAAGATTGCCAAAAGAGCGGAGCTGAAAAAAAGATATCCGGGTTGCGAAACAACTATCAATTTTCTATGCGGCTGCAATTCCAAAGGCGAGCCTCGCCCCGACATTCAGCTTGTAATTAATTCATCTGATTATATGCTCGATTTCATAAAAGAAAATCCTATCCCCTTCAAAGTGAGCAACCGCTGCTGTGAAGTATGCAAAAAAGCTACAGCTCACAGTATTCAGAAAAATTTTGAAATGGTGATTACAGGTGAACGCCGTGACGAAGGCGGGATGCGTTCAGTCCCACGAAAGGACAGCACGTCCATGTGCTTTTCCGAAACGGCAGACGGCAAGTTCAGACTTCGACCGCTATATTATGTATCTGATGCAGATAAAGCCTGGTATAAAGAATACTATGGCATAAGATATTCCGATGCTTACGAAGTCTACGGGCTGACACGGACAGGTTGCTGCGGCTGCTCCATATCATCAAAGGCTATTGAAGATCTGGAAAAGATAAGACCATTTGAGCCAAATCTCGTAAAGGCTGCCTGGAATGTATTCGGTGAAAGCTATCTATATCGCCAGAAATACAACGAATACAAAGCTAAACGACGGGAGCAGAAAAAGATCGACCCAGATCAGATAACTTTTGAAGATATTCTGAATAATGGGGGGTGAATAAATGATAATAGCTGATGATCGTGAAAAGAAAAACGCCCATGTGCTCAAATACTTTTCCGATAATGGGCACAGCTTCACCGTACGCCGAATGGACGTGGCAGATTACATGATAGAGGGTGCTCCAGGGATCGTGGTAGATCGCAAGCAAAATCTTGAAGAGATAGCACAAAATCTTGCAACAGTTGATCGTGGGCGCTTCTATCGTGAGATGCGCAGAGCCTATGCAAGCGGCGTGAAAATGTATGTACTATGTGAGCACGGCAAGGATATCAGATCTATCCCTGATGTTGCAGCCTGGCATTCTCGTTTTTCAGCAATTTCGGGGCGAATACTTATGGATAGAATGATATCCTGCGAAATGGCTTACGGCGTGAAGTTCCTATTTTGCAGCAAGGGCGAAACGGGCAAAAAAATACTTGATATTCTGGGAGGGAATATTGATGTTCAATAAAGTTATTCTTATGGGGCGGCTCACAGCCGATCCCGAGCTCAGGCAGACTCAGAGCGGAGTATCAACGTGTCAGTTCACGGTAGCCGTTGACAGGGGCTACACAGGGCAGAACGGTGAAAGGCAGTCGGATTTCATAAATATTGTTGCATGGCGGCAGACAGCTGAATTTGTATGCAGATATTTCGGCAAAGGGCGCTTGATACTTATCGAAGGCGAACTCCGAACAAGAACATATGATGATAAGCGTCACCCCGATGTTAAGCATTATGTGACGGAAGTATATGCCGATAAGGTGAATTTTACAGGCGAAAAGAAATCTGACAGCACATCAGGCTCACAGACCGCACAGAACGGCTCATACAGCCCATCTAACACACAGGGGAGTATAACTGCCCCTGCTGTGTCAAACGGGCTTATAGGCGCAGATTTGAGCGATTTTGAAGAGGTGGCAAGTGACAGCGACTTACCATTCTGATAAGGCGGTGTGCAGATGATAAATCACGGCTATATAAAGCTGGATAGGCAAATACTCTCTTGGGAGTGGTATGATGATAAAAATACATTTAAACTTTTTATTCATCTGCTGCTAATTGCCAATATTTCGGACACAGAATGGCACGGAATTACTATCCCCAGAGGTTCTGTCGCAACCTCCATTTCTAAGCTATCAAAAGAAACAGGGCTTACAGAAAAAGAAGTGAGAACTGCACTAAATCACTTAGAACGGGCAGGCTCAACGGCAAGGCAAAAAAACCCGCAAATCACGGTAATATCAATAAAAAATTACGATAGATTTCAGAATGGGGCAACCTCTGGGGCAAGCTTCGGGCAGGGCAAGGGCAAGGCTCGGGCACCCTCTGGGCAGGCATACTATATAGAAGAAGAAAAAGAAGAAAAGAAGAATAAGAATATATATTATTCTGCTCCGCAGAAAAAGCAA
>CAMAIG010000221.1 GCA_945835085.1 uncultured Ruminococcus sp.
ATGAACGTTTTGCGAAAATGTCAGCTTCATACGAAGCTGAACAGGCAGAACTTGCCGATACTATTAAGAACATTTCCGAAAGCCTGAATACTGAAAAAACCGAACAGGATAATATCAGACGGTTTGTTACGGTAGCGAAAAAATACACGGAGATTACAGAGCTTTCAACGGAGATACTGCACGATTTTAATCAGAAGATCGTTGTTCACGCTCCCAATAAGTCAAGCGGAAAACGTGTTGTTCAGCTTGATATTTACTACAATTTTATAGGCAAGATAAGTGAATGAAAAGCAAAATCCGAGCCATTTGAAGTGATGGCTCGGATTGATAAGATGGGTTTGTATCCTTATCATAGCAACGTTGTATCGTCCTTTTTCAGATAAACATTCGATGTATCTTCTGTCTCTTTTATCTCAAAGCCTTGCCGTTGCAATGTGAAAAGGGTGACAGAACTTTGCCCTCCGGCGAACGGATTCAAAGTATGATTTTCCCGTAATCTTCGGAGCGTGGTTTCAAAGTATAGGTTTCCCACAATCAGACGGCGTGACTTCGCCCTCCGGCGTTCCGGAGTTATATTTTTGAAACCTTGTGGAAAACCTTCTTGCCCTTCTTTATGATAACGCTTTCGGAAACGGATATCACAGCGTTGGGGTCTGTAACCTTTGCATCGTCAACGGATACGCCGCCCTGGGCAACAAGTCTTCTTGCCTCGCTCTTTGAAGGGCAGAGAGCTGTCCTTACAAGAAGGTCGAGAATGTTCATGCCGTCCCCAAGCTCTGCTGCGGGTATCTCCGTAGTAGGCATATCATCGGTGTTTCCTGCTCCGCCGAAAAGCTTCTTTGCGGCTTCAAGGCACTTTTCTGCCTCCTCCTTGCCATGGATAAGGGCTGTAAGCTCATATGCAAGTATCTCCTTTGCACGGTTAAGCTCTGCACCGCTCATGGTCCTCTCCATTTCCTCTATCTGCTCTATGGGCAGGAAGGTAAGGAGCTTCAGGCACTTGATAACGTCGCCGTCACCCACATTTCTCCAGTACTGGAAGAAATCATAGGGCGATGTCTTTTCGGGGTCAAGCCATACTGCGCCCTTTTCGGTCTTGCCCATCTTCTTGCCCTCGGAGTTTGTGAGGAGGGTAATGGTCATGGCGTGAGCGTCCTTTGCAAGCTTCTTTCTGATAAGCTCTGTGCCGCCCAGCATATTAGCCCACTGATCGTCGCCGCCAAACTGCATATTGCAGCCGTACTTCTGGAACAGCATATAGAAATCGTAGGACTGCATTATCATGTAGTTGAATTCAAGGAAGGTAAGTCCTCTTTCCATTCTCTGCTTGTAGCACTCAAAGGTCAGCATCTTGTTAACAGAGAAGCAGGCGCCCACCTCACGGAGAACGTCCACATAGTTAAGGTCAAGGAGCCAGTCGCCGTTGTTTACAAGTATTGCCTTGTCATCGGAGAAGTCGATGAACCGTGCCATCTGCTTTTTAAAGCAGTCAACGTTGTGCTGAATGGTTTCGGGGGTCATCATTTTTCTCATGTCGGTCTTGCCGGAAGGGTCGCCTATCATTGCAGTGCCGCCGCCGATAAGCACAATGGGCTTGTTGCCTGCCATCTGAAGGCGCTTCATAAGGCACAGCGCCATGAAATGTCCCACATGAAGGCTGTCGGCAGTGGGGTCAAAGCCGATATAGAAGGTCGCCTTTCCGTTGTTTATCATATCGCTTATCTCTTTTTCGTCCGTTACCTGGGCGATAAGTCCTCGTCTGGTAAGCTCTTCGTAAAGTGTCATTTTAATTTCCTCCTTAAAATAATAATGCCCTCTTAAAAGCAAAAGCTTCAAGAGGGC
Organism: uncultured Ruminococcus sp.; assembly: GCA_945835085.1. Classification (GTDB taxonomy): domain Bacteria; phylum Bacillota; class Clostridia; order Oscillospirales; family Ruminococcaceae; genus Huintestinicola. Next base: position 1,843 of record CAMAIG010000221.1, read on the forward strand.
GAAATCTTTTTTGCAAAAGAAAACACGGTACCACCTCAGTTTATCATGCAAAACGCATGACCTCGGGAAGACTGTAACGTGTCTTAATCCGTACACGGCTACTCGGTTCACCGCATCTGCTCGGGAATGTATCTTCAAAGCGCCGCTGCCCTCTCCCACCAAATGAAGGCTCTCTGAAAACGGTTATGCTCTGCTTTTTTTCCGTCACTGCATTTAAAATATGACTGTATTATACCACACCGCATCACATTTGTCAAGCGCTTTAGGAAATTTCAGTCAATGCACATATAGTAGACCTTGGGGTTGGTTTCCAGGTCAACATAAACCTTGACCTTCTGACCGGGCACATATCGGCTATCTCTCGGGTGATAGGGATGGCTTTTGAAATCGTAGGTCTGACCGTTTGCATGATATGTGCATCTGAGCCACAGATATCTCACGTTGTTTACCGAGGTATTTGACAGCTCCTCAACCACATTGTCGCAGAATATGTACAGATCGTCCTCAATAAGCTTGTTGACAGCCTTGCTCCGCTTTATCTCCCTTATGATAAATGCAATTCCTAAACCCATTACAATTACGACCATGGGAATGATTATCAGGTTCAGGGTAAGGGGCGAGGAAACGGTATTTCCCGGGGCTTCGGGGTCAATGTAGATCTCCTCCCTGTCACCCACGTTCATGCCCGAATTATAGTAGCCGAGAACGGTTTTGTAGGTGTTTCCCTCGTATTCATACTCCGCAAAAACATCATAGGAGGTCTTGGTGGTTTTTCTGTTTCTGTCATAGACCTTTTCTTCCTCGATATTGGTAATGACCGCCTCAACGGGCACATAGGAATTTTTCTGATTGGCATAGGAAATATCCACGGCAATTATTGCTCCGAGAAATATCAGACCCATGACCGCAAATAATACCCCGAAAACCACCGATATCATATTGGGCTTGTACTTCATAAGGCTGCTACCTTCAAAAAAAACAAGCCCCAAATCATTAATCCGGGGCTTGCAGAAATATTGTCTGTCGTAAATTATTCAACGGGAACTACCCAGCCGAAGGGATCCTCTGTCCTGCCCCACTGAATGCCTGTAAGGGTATCGTAAAGGAGCTGAGAAACCTTGCCGATCTCGCCGCCGTTGAGGGTCATGATCTTGTCGCCGTATTTAAGCTCGCCGATGGGGGAGATGACCGCAGCGGTGCCTGTGCCGAATGCCTCGTCGAACTTGCCCTCGTCATAAGCCTTGATAAGCTCGTCGATCTCGATATCACGCTCTGTAACCTTGAAACCCTTGCTTCTGAGAACTTCGATGCAGGACTTTCTTGTGATACCGCTGAGAATGGACTTTCTGTCAAGAGAAGGAGTAACTATCTCGCCGTCGATAACGAACATAACGTTCATAGCACCAACCTCCTCTATGTACTTGCGATGAACGCCGTCGAGCCAGAGAACCTGCTCATAGCCCTGCTTTGCAGCCTCGTCCTGAGCCTTCAGGGAGATAGCGTAGTTAGCCGCAGCCTTGGTAAAGCCTGTGCCGCCTGTAACTGCTCTTACATAATTCTGCTCAACGTAGATCTTAACGGGAGCAAGACCTGCCTCGTAATATGCACCAACGGGTGAGCAGATTATCGCAAAGATCAGGTGCTTAGCGGGGTGAACGCCCAGCATCGGGTCAACCGCAAAAATATATGGTCTGATGTAAAGGGAGGTGCCGTAGCTGTGGGGTACCCACTCCTCGTCAACCTTTACAAGAGTCTTGATAGCTTCAACGCAGAACTTCTCGTCGATCTGAGGAATGCAGAGGCGGTCGTTTGACACGTTCATTCTTGACATATTCTCTCCGGGGCGGAAAAGCTGTACCTTGCCCTCGGCAGTTCTGTAAGCCTTCAGACCCTCAAAATCCGCCTGACCGTAGTGGAGGCACATTGCGGAGGGGTCCATGGGGATAGGACCGTAGGGGACTATTCTTGCGTCATGCCAGCCCTGACCCTCATCGTAGTTCATGAGGAACATATGGTCGGTAAAGATCTTGCCGAAGCTGAGCTTTGATTCATCGGCAGGCTTTGCCTTTGGTGATGTTGTTCTGGTGATTTTGATTTCCATAACCTATACTCTCCTTTATATAAGGCATTGAGAA
>CAMAIG010000222.1 GCA_945835085.1 uncultured Ruminococcus sp.
CAAGATATTCTTCATTATAGGAAACAGGTGTGCAGAGAAAAATATAGTCACACTCGGAAAAATCCTTTACTGAATAGGACAGCGCATTATCAATTATCCCCATATTGTATGCGGTATCAATAGTTTCCTGCCGTCTTGCGGAAGCGAATATCTTAATATCGGGGTCATTGATACGGAGCTTTTTAGCAATAGAGCCGCCGATAAGACCCAGCCCGATAAATCCTACTTTGTTGAATGCCATTTTATCTCCTCGGTTTCAAAAATATTTCTATACTATTTTACATTATAAAATTCATTATGTCAAGATAGTGGTAAGTTAATAAAAAAGCAGCCCGACCGCTTTGGGTGGGCTGCCGATATTATCTTATAACAATTCTGCCGAATAGCTTCACATTATCTGTACTTTCCACGAAGCTTCATCACAGCATATACAACTCCGAGAATTACCGCAACAACGAGAAGAACAAACAGGATAACGGTTATAACCGAAACAAAGGTGTTGGGAGCTTCTGCAAGAGAAGTATCAATATCTCCCACATTTGCAATGACCTTGCCGTAATTGTCTGTGATGGAAATATTATCTATCAGCGCAACGTCGTCGCTGAAGCCTGATGTGATAGGAATGGAAATGCCGAAATTGGTGTTCTCCGTTGTGGGAGGAACAGTGATAGAAGCGGTGATCCAGCTTTCCGATTTATCGGTGGAAACCTTTTCGGACAGCCACTGTGCACCGTCTGAGAAGAGCAGGAGCACGGGAGTAGCCTTTGCAGCCTGGGAAGAGATCTTCATGTTAACGTTAAAAGTATATCCCGCAAAGTTTTCAAGCCCGAGATCGGCAGCGTCAAAATAAATACCGCCGTACTGATTTGAAACCTCCTCGCTGAAATTTTCGGAAAGCTTCAGGCATCTGCCAGAGATAGCACCCGAATCGGAAAGAACATAGAGAAGATTTGTATCCTCTGCATTTCCGAAGGTGTGGATATAGTCAAGGGAAACATCAGTATCAAAGCTGAAGGTGGCATCCTCTTTTTTATTTTTATCATCTGCAGAAGGAGCTTCTGCAAAAACAGTTGCACTCATTGTAAAAACCGCTGCGGCAGCCAGCAGGACCGATAATAATTTCTTCATTTTAACCTCCGTGAACCTTAGACCGCTAGCCTTATGCGGTCACTTTCTTACATTATAAGTTTAATATAAATCCCGTTCTTTGTCAATACTTTTCGGGCAATAAAGATGACAAAATTATCGGCGTTTTTTTGTGATACTTGGTTATACCCTGAAAATAAAGGTCAAGGATAAAGGCGGACCCTTATCCTTGACCGATCATTATATACTATTATTCCTCGCTGCTGTTAAGTGTGAGGATAACATCTGCAACAAGATTAGAGGGAAGCTGCTCATATCTTACAAACTCAAACTCAAAGCTGCCTCTGCCTCTTGTTATCTGTCTTAGCTGCATTGTAAAGGACTGCATCTCTCTTTCGGGGACCTCAGCCTCGATAACAGTCATGCCCTTTTCGTCTGCGGGGTTCATTCCGAGAACTCTTCCTCTGCGCTTGTTGAGATCGCCCATAACATCGCCTGTGTTGTCATTGGGGATAAGAGCCTTAAGAGTACCGATAGGCTCAAGGATAGTGGGATCAGCCTGCTTCATGCCCTCCTTGAATGCAATAGATGCAGCAGTCTTGAATGCCATTTCCGAGCTGTCAACAGGGTGATAGGAGCCGTCCACAAGTATAGCCTTCACGCCTGTTACGGGGCAGCCTGCAAGAACGCCCTTCTTCATGCAGTCCTGGAGTCCCTTTTCAACTGCGGGGAAGAAGTTTCTGGGCACAGCACCTCCGAATACCTTCTCTTCAAAAACAAGGCTGTCGCTGAGGCATGGCTCGAATTCTATCCAGACATGACCGTACTGACCGTGTCCTCCGGACTGCTTCTTGTGCTTGCCTTCCACCTTGACCTTCCTGCGGATAGTTTCACGGTATGCGATCTTAACGGGAGCAAGGTCAATATCCGTGCCGAACTTTGACTTTAGCTTTGCAGCGGCAACCTCAATATGCTGCTCGCCAAGACCTGCAAGCACAAGCTCGCCTGTGGGTGACTGGCTGAAGCAGAGAGTAGGATCCTCCTCAACCAGACGGGCAATTCCAGCGCTTATCTTGCTCTCATCGCCCTGAGCCTTAGCCTTTACAGCCATTTTGTAGCATGGCTTGGGGAATTCGATCTTGTCAAAGGAGAAGCATTCTTCTGCACAGATAGTGTCGTTTGTAGCAGCGCCTATCTTCACAGCCACACAGATGTCGCCTGCATTTGCGGAAGCGATCTCTGTCTGCTTTTTGCCGCAGAGAGTATAAAGCTTTCCGATCTTTTCGGCTTCACCCGTGGAAGCATTCTTATACTCGGTATTAGCCTTCAGCACGCCGCTCATTACCTTGATAAAGGACATCTTTCCAACAAATGGGTCAGCAATGGTCTTGAAAACAAATGCGCTTGTGGGAGCAGAGCTGTCGCACACGATCTCCACCATATCGTCGTCCTTGTATGCAATAGCAGGAGGACAGTCAGCGGGAGAAGGCATAAGGAGCATTATCTCCTTAAGAAGCATGTCTATGCAGCCCATAGTAACATCTGAGCAGCAGATAACGGGAGTAATGATACCCTTGTTCATGCCGTCGTGCAGACCCTTTACAAGCTCCTTCTGAGTGAAAGCCTCGCCCTCGAAGAACTTCTCCATAAGAGCGTCATCGGTTTCGGCAACAGCCTCCGAAAAAGCGGCAACAAGACCGTCAAGACGATATTCCATCTTTTCGGAAACCTCTGCAGTGGGCATTTCGGTTTCGGAAACATTTCCCTTCTCGTCGTATGTATAGCACTTCATCTCGATAAGATTTACATAAGAGATGACCTTTCTGTCCTTGATAACGGGAACGATCACAGGGCAGACCGTAGGACCGAAAACAGTTTTGAGATCGGTAAGAACATTATAGAAATTAGCGTCGGGATCGTCAACCTTAGTGATAACGAACATCTTCGCCTTGCCTGCCTTCTCGGCAGCCTTGTAAGCCTTTTCCGTTCCAACCTTAACGCCCGATTTGCCCGAAACGGTTATCATAACAGTATCCGCAGCACGGATAGCCTCTCTCATATCTCCCTCGAAATCGAAAAGACCGGGAGCGTCAAGAAGATTGATCTTCAGATCATTGTATTCAACAGACGCAAGTGCGGTTCCGAGAGAAGCCTTGCGCTTGATCTCCTCGGGATCGTAGTCGCAGACGGTAGTGCCCTCAGCAGTCTTTCCCAGGCGGTCTGATGCACCTGCCTTATAGATCAGAGCCTCTGCAAGAGTGGTCTTGCCCGAGCCGCTGTGTCCTGCAATGGCAATATTTCTGATGTTTTCAGCCTGATAATCCTTCATGGTGGTTTCGCTCCTTATCTTGTTTTATATTTTCGACCGATTTTGTGAAAAGTCAACAAAATGGTTTTTGTGTAACAATTATATTATATACTATTTGCTAAGCTATTGCAATAGCCTAAAGTCGATTTGTATATAAATTTTAAAAAAGTTTATATCTTTTTGTTAGTGATGTACAAATTTTATTCACCAAAACCCCATAATATTCATGCATCTGCTTGTCTGCACACAAATTTTACCCATATGTTACAGCAGATAAAAGTCATTGTAACCGCTATGATACAGAATTGTTGTTGATTTTTCCGCAGAAATGAAGTATAATTATACTGTGCAAAAGTACAAACCGCTAAAAATTAAATGACCGGAGATGTCGGAAAATTATGAATAAATTTATGACTGTTGTGACAAATAAATGGTTCAGGATTGGCGTAAGCGTTCTGGGCATAATCTATACCATTATTCTTGCGTACTTTGACTACATCGTGTTTTTCTATGATATCGAGTATGTGAACAAAAAGGAATTTGCGATCTGGAGCTCTGTCATATCCGTATTGTTCTGCCTGCT
>CAMAIG010000223.1 GCA_945835085.1 uncultured Ruminococcus sp.
CTGCTGTCATACTGTTTTTGATCTCATCGTCCATAGCGGAAATGCTGTCCTCGGAAACACCGAGGATTTTTGCGGCTTCCGCAAGCTGAGTATTACTCATAAATCAACCTCCCATTATTATCGTAGAAATCAATGTTTTCAAGCAGAATATATATAATATCCTGATAATCATTCTTATTGATCTCAACAAAGTCACCGCTGGTGATGTTGCCGATCAGAGCCGCCTTTACACGCTCATCTCTTGCTCCCATTCGTCTGAGTATTTCACAGTAGTGATCATCGTGATCGGAATCATGAGCAAGAGCCTTTGAGATCATACTCTTGTTTCTATCAAGCTCAGATAACAGCAGTGAAAACCAGCCGCTTGGAATGTGTATTTTCACCTCATTATCAGCCATTCTTATCACGCTCCGTTTTCCATTGATAGTACATCTTCCCATTGTACGGATTCTCCACGATCTCAGGCAGAACAACGGTCTTTCTGCCCTTAGAGGTGTAGCTTGTGGACTTTCCGTTAAGAAGTCCTTTGACCTGGGCATCGGAAAGCTCCACGCCGTACACCTTTGCGATATTCATACCGCACTTACCCTTGCAATACCAGCCAAACTTACCCTTGACAACATCAGCACCGCACTTCGGGCATTTGCCAACAGGCTCATTGCCACCGTCCGAAAGAGAAACGGACTTATCGACAGAGCCGTATTTTCTGCACATATCAGTGATAAAATGCTGAATACCGGACATGAACACAGTTTCGGGCAGCTCACCGTGTTCAATCTGCTGTAACTTCGATTCCCATTCAGCGGTCAGCTTTGCGGACTTGACCTCATCGGGAACAACTGTCACAAGCTCTTTGCCCTTATCCGTCGCCCTGAGTTGTTTGCCGTCACGCTCCACATAGCCGTTTTTCACAAGTGATTCAATGGTTGCGGCCCGTGTCGCAGGAGTACCGAGTCCCTTTTTCTCCGTATCATCGTCATAGTCCTCGTTGCCTGCACGTTCCATAGCAGATAACAGCGTATCTTCCGTGTAGGGCTTCGGAGGACTTGTGAAATGTTCGCCATTGCTTGCTGCTACCGTGAAAGTCTGTCCCTCAGATACCGCAGGAAGAGCTTTTTCATCGGGCTTTTCCTTGTCGGTCTGCCTGATAAAGCGTTTCCACCCCATATCAAGGACGGTTCTGCCTGTTGCCGTAAACTCCGTGCCGTTGCAGATACCCGTCAACTTGACAGCATCGTACTTATGAGCCGGAGCCGTTGCACAGATCAGCTTAGTGGCGATCAGGGTAAGGATATTCTTTTCACCTGTCGGCAGAGAAGAAAGATCAGCCGTGGCGATACCGCTTGTGGGGATAATTGCATGATGCCCTGATACTTTGCTGTTATTGATAACCTTCTGTATGTCAGGCGTATGGGCAATACCAAACCCGAAATAGCTGTCACAGAGCTTCGTCACTTCAAGAGCTGTCTGAGCCATATCATCGCTGAGATACTGGCTGTCGGTGCGGGGATAAGTGACGAGCTTACCCTCATAAAGTGACTGAGTATAGTCAAGTGTCTGCTGCGCCGTGTAGCCAAAAGCCTTGTTTGCTTCACGCTGTAAGGTTGTCAGATCGTAGAGCTTTGGTGCTTTATCGGTCTTGACCTCACGCTTGACAGAGCTGATAGTGACCGTACTGCCGTCACAGGCAGATACAAGCGCATCGGCAGACTTCTCATCATCAATCCTTGCAGATGATAACGTAAAAGCACCGCAGTTGAGGTCAGCTGTAAAATACTTCTGCTTTACAAAGCCGTTTACCTCCGCATCACGCTGAACGATCATTGCAAGAGTAGGTGTCTGCACCCTGCCAATATTGAGCTTTCCGCCATATCGGACAGAAAACAGTCGAGAGCCGTTCATACCCACAAGCCAGTCTGCTCTTGCACGGGCATAGCCTGCATTGAACAGGTTATCGTATGCGGACATAGGCTTCATATTAGAAAGTGCCTTGCGGATAGCGGATTCCTCAAGAGAAGAAACCCATAAACGCTTCACAGGCTTGCGGCACCGAGCCATGTTATACACATAGCGGAAGATACATTCTCCCTCTCTGTCCGCATCGGTCGCACAGATGATCTCTGTTACCTCGTCCTTATTCATAAGGTTTTTCAGAAGATTGTACTGAGCCTTTGTGCTGTCCGTAATCTGAAACAGCCAGTTGTCGGGAATCATAGGAAGCTGAGAAAAGCTCCATTTCTGATTCCAGCCGTTGCCGTAGTCATTCGGAAACTTCAAGCCTACCAAATGACCGACACACCACGATACAATATATCCGTTGCCTTCGGTGTAACCTTTCTTTGTAGCGTCCGCACCTACTACGGAACTGATTGCACGGCTTACACTGGGCTTTTCGCCCACGATTAGAATTGCCATATATCGACTTCCTTTCATTTTTATTTCCCAAAATCGAAAATCACTTGATTTCGGGAAATAGATGTGGTATAATAAGGTTAAAGGAGCGTGAGTGCTTATGAAACTGATTGAAAGAAAAGACTATCTGGAAAAAATGATCAATGTGATCGGTACGCCTGATATAAAGGTCATCACGGGTGTCCGCCGAAGCGGTAAGTCCAAATTGCTGGAAGCATTCAAAAGCCATGTAAGTGCTAACATCGAGACTGCCAATATCATACACATCAACTTCAATTTGCCCGATTTTGATGATCTGACAGAATATAGACCGTTGTATGACTATATCAACGCAGCCTACAAGGAAGGCGCTGATAATTTCGTTCTGATAGATGAAATACAGATGTGCAATAATTTTGAAAAGGCAATAAATGGCTTACACGCATCAGAAAAATTCGATATTTATATCACAGGCTCTAATGCGTTTCTGTTAAGCTCCGATCTTGCAACACTGTTCACAGGAAGAACTTTCGAGATCAAGGTCTATCCGTTTTCCTTTGCTGAATATGTAAAATACTTTGCATATACTGACCTCTACACTGCCTTTGATAAATATGTCTGCGAAGGCGGTATGGCTGGCTCTTATGTGTATAAGGACGCCCAAGCGAAATATGACTATATTGCAGAAGTCTTTAATACTCTGATCATCAGGGATATTCGCAAAAAGTATAAAATTCGCAATACGATTCTTATGGACAGACTTGCTGACTTTCTCATGGATAATATCTCGAACCTCACATCTGCCAGATCCATTGCTGATACTTTTAACAGCCATAAGGACAAGATCAACCATAAGACTGTCAGCTCATATATGCAGTATCTCTGCAATGCCTTTGCATTTTATAAAGTACGCCGATATGACATCAAGGGAAAGAAATATCTCTCGACAAATGAGAAATACTACCTCAGCGATCATTCCTTCCGCTATGCAAAGCTCGGAACGAAGAATATGGACTACGGCAGAGTGCTTGAAAATATTGTAGCTATTGAACTGCTTCGCCGTGGCTATGAGGTTTATGTCGGTGTCCTTTACAAGAAAGAGGTTGACTTTGTAGCGATCAAGCGTGATGAGAAGCTGTATATTCAGGTTTCGGATAGTATCACCGATGAAAAAACTTTTCAGCGTGAGGTATCACCGCTGCTGTCCATTAAGGATGCTTATCCCAAGATGCTGATCGCAAGGACACGCCACGATGCCTATCAGTATGAAGGCATAAAGATCATCGACTTTTCGGACTGGCTCACAAACACATAACACGTTCTGTTTCCCAAAATCAATAAATTTACAAGTTCGGGAAACAGACAGCAAACACCTTTCTCCTACATTTCATATCATAATAGGAGAAACCTTTTTTGTAGGAGAAAAAATAGGAGAAAAGCATCTGATTATCAAAGCACATTTCCTGATATGTGGGAGTGTGCTTTTACTTTTTAGAATTGTTGTACGACCTGAGTCGAAAATACACCTCAGTTGTGATGTTGACCGGAATTATATAGTTGGAATACTCCTCACCGATATATCCTGC
>CAMAIG010000224.1 GCA_945835085.1 uncultured Ruminococcus sp.
GGCTGTCCTCATAGCCTGCCGAGCGTGCTGCTGCGTTAATGGAGATATCCGTTGCCGAAAGAAGCTTTTTCGCCTGACCTATGCGGTATTCTATGAGATAATCGGCAGGCGGTATGCCAAGCTCTGCCTTGAAAGCCCTGAACAGGGTCGTCCTCGACACTCCTGCCGCCTCGGCGATATCCTCAACAGACAGAGGCAAGGGATAGTTTATGGAAATATAGTCCATAGCTGCCTTAACACAGCTTTTGCCTGCCGAGTCAGACTGATTTCTGCCCACAGACGCTTTTACAAGCAGGGACAAAAGTATGTAAAGCCGTCCCGTCAGCTCAAGGTCTTCATTGCTGCCGCTGCCGCATTTAAAGATATCCTCCATGGCATCGGCTATCTCACTGCCTTGACAGTGCATCACAGGAGATCTTGGAGTGAAATCCGTGCGGTTAAGTATTACCTCGGCGTCAGTGCCCGTGAAATTCACCCAGTAGTATTCCCATGGGTCATCACTGTCGGCGGCATACTCTATCTCGGTAAAGGGGCGGATAAGGAAAATATCCCCCGGACCCGGACTGAAGCTGCCTTCCGGAGTGGTATATGTCCCCCTGCCCGAAACTATCATATGAAGTATATACTGCTGACGAACACCCTTTCCCCACCTGTGGGAAGCCTCGCATTTCTGGTGTCCCGAATAGGTAACGCTCAGTGATACGGAGCCATCGGCACGGGATCTTACGGCGTGCTTAAAGGATATGCTCATTTTTCCACCGTCTTTCACAAAGTACCGAGCCTCATTCTATGCAGGTTATCCTGCCCTCAACCACTGCCTGCATATATTCAAGAGCGCTGCCGAAACGAACCTCGGACAATACTCCTCCGCCGTACCAGCGGTTAGTTGTGTTATGAGCATCTGAGCCTGAGGTAACAGGGAGATCGTACCAGCCTGCATAAATCTTGGCACGCTCATTGAATTCGGGTACGCTGTGAGAGGAATTTATTATCTCCACTGCGTCCACAAAATGAGGTGCATGAACAGTGCCCCGGATATATTCATAGTCCCTGAATGGGTGAGCCTGAACTGCCATTCCTCCGCAGGAGCGGGCATATTGGAGAAAATCCGTAAGCTCCATATCAAGAATGTGATCGTTTTTCAGAAGCCACTCCTTGTCAAGCCCGTATATGAGAAAATCGGAGCTGCCGTTGCCGTATTCAAAGCCAAAAAAGACATCAAGCCCGATCTTATCACCCATTTCCTTGGCGTGTTCATAGCCCTTGCAGAAAAGCTCCACACGTTCTTCCCAGGGAAGGTCACGGGGAATACAGCTGTTTCCGTTAAAAAAATGATCGGTGACTATTATCCCGGTGTAGCCCTCCTCCTTGTATTTCACTGCCATTTCTGCTCCCCCGGAACCGCCGCAGGCACTGGCTTCCGAGGTATGCATATGAGTTTCATACCTGAACATAAGAATTTCTCCTTCCGATTGTATGGAAAGCACGGATTGTTACCGCTTTGTAACCCAATGTAGCTTAATTGTTACTGTATTATAGCACATTTTTTATTGACATTCCACCACATAAATGTTAAAATTTAAACATGAGAAATCTATATAAGATTTCAATGAATTACATATATAATTTAACACAGAAAAAGGAGGAATTGCAATGAGTTACGCAAGCAAAAAATTCAGAGCTGCTGTATGCCTGCTTCTGTCGCTGATACTTTCTCTTACAATGGTCAGCTTCCCCGCAAGCGTTTCGGCTCTGGGACTCAGCAAAACAAGCATATCCCTTACAAAAGGATATTCCACGACCATTTCCGTTACCGGTTCTGACGGTTCTTCCGTTAAATGGTCAAGCTCCGACACCTCTATTGCCACCGTTTCAAGCAAGGGAAAGGTTGTCGGAAAGAAGATCGGCAATGCAGTAATAACCGCTAATGTCGGCGGCACAAAGCTCGAATGCAAGGTCAAGGTCGTTGGCGGAAAGCTTGCTTTCAGCAAGAAGGATATCACTCTTGACGAAGGCGATATCACATACATCACCGTAAGAGCTAAGGGCTCTCACAAGCTCAAGGCTACTCCTGTCGACAGAGGCATCGTTTCCGTTACCTGGGTAAAGCCCTGGAAAAAGGATGACATCAGGCTCAAGATCACTGCAAAGAGTGCAGGTACTACTACCGTCAGAGTCAAGCTCACAAACTACCCCGATATTTATACCGACATAAAGGTCAAGGTCAACGGCGATGACTCCGGCGTTATCTACACAAAGCAGGATACTGTTACGACTACAGTTGGCGGCTCCTCCGCACTCAGCGTTTACACCGATATGGCAAATTCCCTCGATTACTCTTTCTCCGAAGCAGGAATTGCAAAGGTCGAGGAGGGCAAGTGGGTAAACTTCTACTGCTACCTCACTATCACAGGTCTGAAGGAGGGCACCACCACCCTTACAATTTCCAGAAAGGATAATCCCTCCATCAAGAAGAATGTTACCATCAAGGTGACAGAAGCAGGATATTATGTTGTTTCAGACACTCCTGTTTCCAAATCAACTTTTACCGATATCGTTTATAGGTGGGTCGATTCCAAGACAAACAAATACAAGTATATGCTTCTCCCCGTTAACTACGATGAAGCAAAGATGAACTATGCGATCTGTGAAGACGCAGGTCTGTTTGAATACTACATGGTATTCTCCGCTTCTCCCAAGAAGCAGAAGGATACCGACAGCATTATGACTATTAATGCGACTATCAACAACACTTCCGAAAAGCGCTATGTTCTCGTTCCCAAGGATTATGACAAGCCCACATACAACACTGCTGTTGCTTCCTATACAAAGGAATTCAAGTATTACGAGATCTACAACATCAACCCCGAAAGCTACAAAAACCGTGCAAGCGACAGTGTTAAGTCATGGACAGCTGTTGTTGATTTCAAAACAGTCACAAGATATATGCTCGTTCCTTACGGCTATGATGAGGACTACGTTAACAGTCTGATCGAAGCTGACTCCGGCAATTACGACGGTTATTACACCGTTTACACTCAGAAGCCAAATGTAAAGGAGCCCACCGATCAGATCCTTACCTTCACAGCTGCTCTCAACTATCAGTATGTAACATACTATGTACTTGTTCCCAAGAACTATGATGTGGGAAGATACAACGACATCGTTGCAAAGTACAGAGGCTACTACGAATACTGGACTATCTACAATACAAAGCCCGTTACTACAAGCTCCGATGACATCATTGAGTCCTGGACAAAGATCATTGACTCCAAGACTGTTACAAGATATATCCTTCTCCCTCCTCACTACAGCAAGAAGATGCTCGATGAAATAAAGGAAAAGGATCTTGCAACACAGACCTCAGCTTACTATTCGGTAACGACCTCTTATCCCACCAAGCTTGACAAAACTGATATCATTCAGTCCTGGTACAACACCACTCAGAAGGTAACAAAGTACATTCTTCTCCCCAAGGATTACAATCCTGTTAAGAGAAATGATATCATCGCTGCCGACACAGGCATCTATGACTACTACAAGATGTACTCCAAGTCCCCTGCTAAGAAGACCGGCTCCGATATCATTCTTGAGATCACTCATATGACCTATGGAAAGATCTTTATGCTCGTTCCCGAGGATTACGAACAGTCCAAGGTAAATCTCGGTATGGCAGGCGTTGACGTTACAGTTTAATAAGCTTAATGGCACCCACATGGACCCGACACTTTATGTCGGGTCCATTTTTGTTTAAGGAGGTTATTTTTGCCTGTTGATTTTTCGGGGAGATTATTGTATAATTATTACAGACATTCAGCGTGTCGCTGAAGCCAACTCGTTAGTGAGATAGCGAATAGCATTGAATTTTGTGGCTCGGTAACGTTTGTATTGAAGCCAAATTCAGCAAAGACTATCAGCGTGTCGCTGAAGCCAACTCGTTAGTGAGATAGCGAATAGCATTGAATTTT
>CAMAIG010000225.1 GCA_945835085.1 uncultured Ruminococcus sp.
TCTATCATAACAAACCTCCGCAAATATATTTGAATCAATTTGAAAACCTACAGATAATACATCACAATAACTCCCGCAATGCACAGCAGCGGAGAGATCACCGCCCCCGCCACGGAAGCATATACCGCATTTTTGTCAAAAACCATCTTCTTTTTTTCGGAAAGCCTGACTACCGTTTCCTTGCCGCTTCTGTAAAGCATACCCCTGAACGCCACCTCACAGGGAAAGGCATTGGGATATTCGCAGCCGTCAATGGTGTAATAAGCCCGTTCAAAGCCATTTTCGCCCTTTTTCCCTATCCGTGAAAAGGAAGCGCTGCATTTTTTCGTTCCCAGAAGCACCACGCCGCAGCCAATGAAAAAAACGGTCATAAAAACAATTATCAGACCGATAATACCCAGAACGATTCCGAGAATTACCTTGACCTCAACACCTATAACGAGCATAGCGATAAGAATAATTATAAGTCCAAGCAGAAACCCCATGTCCGTCCTCCTTAATAATACTAATCTTTGACCAACCTATAGACAAATCCTTGGCTGAAATAATCACATTCGTCGTCAAGCTTCCTTGTAAGGCGCAAGCCTTGCTGCGGTCGCTTTCCTAGACTGTGATTATTTCATCTGTCGGCTTTGTCTACAGAACGATCAAAGATTAGTATAAAAGCAGCGTGATCACCGAAATAATTATCGAAGCAGCCCCCACAACAGCCGAGGGCAGCCGCATTGCTTTTACCGTGCTGAGCCTGTGTTCATAGATATTGTCCCCGTCGAGCATGGAAAAGTCAACGGGCATCTCTTCCCGAAACAGTAGCCTTACTTTGTCCCCTCTGGAATATTTCCCGAAAAAGGTCTGACTGCATCGGTTAATGACAGTGCGTTTTTCCTCGGGAATGCGAAACTGCACGATAACCTCTGCAGGGGAGCCTTTCACAGAGTGAACATCAAGAACAGCAGCGTCATAGGCAGTGCAGCCCCTTGCCGCTTCCCGAAGTTCTGTTTCCAGCCTGCCCATGACCCTTCCCGAAAGGAAAAACCACGCCAAAAGTATAACGCCGAAAATAATACCTATTACAGAAAAAATCATATCATCACATATTCTCAACAGTTTCTATTCCCAGAATGTCAAGATGCTTTACGAGCATTTCACGGACAAGGTCGGACAGAGCGAGCCAGCTTGCTCTCTTAGCCTCATCGGGTTCGTCAATGATGCGGTTCTCGTGGTAAAATCTTGAATAGGAAACAGCCAGCTGATAAGCATTCTCGCAGACAATGTTGGGAGCCTTCTCCTCCATTGCGGAAATAAAGCTGTCCCCCGTCATGAGAATTTTAAGGATAAGCTCTCTTTCGGAATCGGTGTAAATGCCGCTGAATTTCTTTTCTGCAGCTCCCGCCTTTTTCATAACGGAATTTATTCTGGAAACGGTGTAGAGCAGATATATTCCCGTCTTGCCCTCTGCGGACATAAACTTGTCAAGGTCGAAAATATAGTCCTTTGAACGGTGATTTATAAGATCGCCGAATTTTATGGCAGCCATGCCGAGCTTTCTTGCATAATCCTCTCTGTTCTCGGCAGCAACCTTGTCGGAGCTTTCGAGCCTTGCAAGAGAAGCGTCCGTAACTGTGCCGATAAGGTCCGAAAGACGCATAACTCCGCCGTCACGGGTCTTGTAGGGCTTGCCGTCACTGCCGTTCATAGTGCCGAAGCCAAGGAAGGTAAGCTCTGTGCTTTCGGGCACAAGCTCAGCCCGTCTTGCACAGCGGAACACCTGAGTAAAATGAAGCTCCTGGCGGTTATCCACAACATACCATATCTTGTCGGGCTTGAAATCACGGTTTCTCTGGATAATGGTAGCAAGATCGGTGGTCGCATAAATGCTTGAATTATCGGACTTTCTTACGATAACGGGAGGCATGGGAGCCTTGTCGTCCTCCTTTGCCACATCAACCACAAGAGCGCCGTCGCTTTCATAGGAAAGACCCTTCTTTTCAAGGATATCCATAAGCTCGGGGATAAATTTGTCTGCGTCGCTCTCGCCGTACCAATAATCGAAATCCACGCCCAGCTTTGAGTAATTGTCCTTGAGATCGGCAACAGAAACCCTGAGTATTTCCTTCCACAGGGCAATATATCCCGCTCTGCCGCTCTGGAGATCGAAGGTAGCCGTGTGAGCCTTTGCCTTGAACTCCTCATTTTCCTTGCTCTTTTTGCTGGCAAAGGGATATACCTCGCAGAGAAGCTCAGCGGAAAGCTCGGGGACCTTGTCGGAAGCGGGGTCAAAATCCTCCGCAAAGCACTTTTCCCCGGGATATCTTTCGGAAAGCTCCGCAATAACAAGACCTATCTGCAGTCCCCAGTCACCGAGATGAACGTCGCCGCAGACCTTGTTTCCGCAGGCACGGGCAAGCCTTTTGAGCGCCTCGCCTATGATAGCGGAGCGCAGATGTCCGATATGAAGGGGCTTTGCAACGTTGGGTCCGCCGTAATCTATAACGATAGTTTCGGGATTTTCCGTCTGAGGAACGCCGCAGAATTTATCCAGGGCGATCTCCTTAGTAAGCTGCAGCATATATTCATCGGTGAGAGTGAGATTTATAAATCCGGGCTTAACGGACTCCACCTTTGAGAAAATGCTGTTTGAAGCAAGCTCTGCCGCAATTTCATCGGCGATCATGAAGGGAGCCTTTCTGTAAAGCTTTGCTCCCGCAAAAGCGCCGTTGCACTGGAACTGGCAAAGGTCAAGACGGTCGGAGGCAGTAACCGTTCCGAGCTTTCCGTCATAGCCGCACTTTTCAAATACTGCGGAAACTATTTCTGTCAATGTTTTTGTTATCGACTGCATATCTATCCATCCTTTTCGGGTAATGTTCTTTGATACTAATTTTACCACACAGCTCTCCTTTTGTCAACCGCAACAAATCGGCGAAAATAATATCCCTGTCCCCCTTGCAAAAGGGAGCAAATTGTTGTATAATAGGAATATATATCGAAAATGATCTCGAAAGGACCGGACATATGAATATTGTAAACAAAGTCAGAGTTACGATCTGCGGAAAGGAATATAATCTGCAGACCGACGAAACTCCCGATTACATCATCGGACTTGCTGCAAGAGTCGATAAGGAGATCAGCGATCTTATCAAGGCAAAGCCGAATTTCGGCATTCAGAATGCAGCAGTGTTCGTTGCGCTCACCTCTCTCGACGAAGCGAAGAAGGCAAACCAGAGCATCGACAATATCAGAAGTCAGATAAAGACCTATGTGGACGACGCCGCAAAGGCACGCTCCGCAAAGGAAAAGCTGTCTGCGGAGGTAAAGGAGCTGAAGGCAAAGCTTGCGGCTCTTGAAAAGGAAAACAAGGAGCTTAAAAAAAGCGGCGGCTTCGGCTGTGAGCAGCTTGTGCTTGAAAACACCATAACTCCTGCGGTAATGATATATGCCGAGGATAATGCTGCTCCCGAGGAGTCTGAGAGCAAGGCACCCGAAGCACCCGAAGCACCCGAAAGCAAATCGGAAGAAGCTGAGCCTAAGGCTCAGAACGCCAGTAGCGGCACAGAAGAGCAGCCCGAAAAAGAGCGGGAAGAAAAGCAGGAAGAAAGCACAGACGGAAAAGCAGCTGAAGGAAGCACAGATACAGGAGCAGAAGCTAAGAATGATGGCAGTGATACATCAGATGTTGACCTGACGCCCGCTCCCCGCAAAAACAACGGCAAGGGAAGAAAGAAAAGAAGATAATGAACAATAATCGGAACAAACCCGAAATACTTGCGCCCGCAGGCGGCATGGACAGCATTTATGCCGCCGTAAGATGCGGAGCGGACGGCGTTTATGTGGGAGGAAAGAATTTCTCCGCACGGGCAAACGCCGTTAATTTTTCTGCCGAGGAGCTGAAAGCCGCCGCAGAATACTGCCACCTTCACGGAGTAAAGATATATCGGGCAATGAACACCGTA
>CAMAIG010000226.1 GCA_945835085.1 uncultured Ruminococcus sp.
TGAGATAACCGTCCTCGTCCTGGGCGTCGGCAATGAGGTCAATAAGCTCGTCCGCCTGCTTTTCAAGGGAGCTGTCGGGTTTGTTTGCAAGGGCATATGCTACTGCTTCAAGCCACTTGTAGGCGTCGCTGTCCTGAAATACCATTCCGTAAAAGCCGTCGCCTGTATCTTCGCCCTTCAAAGCCTTTGCCGCATTAATGAAATTTGCGGCAACATGGCTTTTTTCTGTGCCAATGGCTCTGTCCCACAGCACGCTCTGCTGATATGGGATAACCGTATCATGCACGATGTTCTGATATTTTTCTATAAATCCCTCTGCTTTGTATGAGGATACGGGTATCTGTGACTGTGTTTTCATATGTAAAACCTCCTGTGTATTGACAATAAGCTTTATATGTATTATAATACTTTAAAACAACAAAATAAATGGAGAAATGTATTTGTTATATGGAAAATAGTATTGAATGCATATCAATAAATGAAAACAGCCTGCCCTTTGTATCGGATTGTGATATTCTTACAGCCTCGGCTTTTCGGATATGCTGTATTTCAGCAAGAAATTCCACGCCTTTTGGGGTGCTTCGCCTACCGAATACCGCAAACAGGTGCAGAGAAAATACTGAAAAAAGCGTACAGTTTTGGTGTACGCCTTTTTATTAAAGAGAAAGTGTGTTCTCTATCTGAGTGATCTCATCATCGGTAAAGTCAATATGCTCAATGCACTTAACATTCTCAATGATCTGCTCGGGACGGCTTGCACCGATAAGAACAGTTGCAACGGCTTTATTGTGAAGCACCCAGGACAAAGCCATCTGTGAAAGAGTCTGTCCTCTGTTTTGTGCAATATCATTGAGCTTATTAAGCTTTGCGAGCATTTTTTCATTAAGCTCATTGCCTATCCATGTGGAACCCTTGCCCACTCTTGAATCCTCGGGAATGCCTTTGAGATACCTGTTTGTTAAGAAGCCCTGATAAAGGGGAGAGAATACCGCAAGACCTATTCCGTTTTCAAGGGCAAATTCATCAAGTTTGTCGGACTCTATCCAACGGTTGAGCATCGAATATGAGGGCTGATTTACGATAAAGGGAGTGCGAAGCTCCTTAAATATTTTCATGATCTCCTCTGTCTGCTGACTGTTATAGTTTGAAATCCCCACATACAATGCCTTGCCCTGCTTTACGGCATTATCGAGGGCAAGAGCGGTTTCTTCAAGAGGAGTGTCGGGGTCAAAAACATGGTGATAGAAAATATCAACGTAATCAAGACCCATGCGTTTAAGACTCTGGTCAAGGGAAGCTGTGAGATATTTCCGTGAACCGTTTCTGTCGCCGTAAGGGCCGTCCCACATTTCATAGCCTGCCTTTGTTGAAATACACATTTCATCACGATACTGCTTCATACCGCAAAGTATCCTGCCGAAATTTTCCTCGGCACTGCCGTTATAGGGGTGACCGTAGTTGTTTGCCAGGTCAAAATGGGTGATGCCCAGATCAAATGCGGTGTGGACCATGTTCTCCATATTTGCAAAGCAGCCCTGACTGCCGAAATTCTGCCAGAAGCCCAGCGAAACTGCCGACAGCTTCAGACCGCTTTTTCCGCAGCGGTTATAGACCATTTTATCATATCTGTTTTTGTCTGCAATATACATATTAAGCTCCTCCGATAGTTATCAGGATTTTTTCCTTTTTTTGCGGACGGATTTGTTTTCATAGAGCTTTCCGTCAGCCTTGTCAACAGCCTCCGTAAAGTCATACAGATTTTCGCAGCAGCACTCGCAGAAGCCCATTGACATATCTATCTCATAGGGCTTGTTGGCGGTGCGGTTCAATTCGGACAAATAGTCCTGTTTTTTGCCTATGATGAATTCAACGCCTTTAGTTTCTTCTTTAAGAATAAACGCAGCATATTCATCTCCGCCCATTCGTCCCACAATGCCCTTTTCACCGAATACATTTTTAAGGCAGAGTGCAAGATTTTTTAAAGCAAAATCACCCTCCGAATGACCGTAGCCGTCATTGACAAGCTTGAGATTATCCATATCCGCATAGCAAACGATGATGTCCTTTCCCGAGTTCTGTTCGATAAAGGACTCCGCCGCCTTATAAAATCCACGTCTGTTATAAATGCCCGTCAGCTCGTCAATTTCCGAAAGATTTTCAAGGGCGGTGTTTCTGATGTGAAGCTTCTCATTTATTCTGTCCTGCTCGGAAATGAGCCTTATGAGCTTGACCGCCGCACTTACCTGATACACCACAAGCTCCAGATCCTCAAAGAATTTCTCGCTGCAAGGTTCGCAGAGCAGAATGCCGTACTGATACTCACGGGAATAAAGGTCGGCAATGATAAAGGTGTGACGTTCATTGTCGGAAATATATTTATTCCTGTACATATATTCTGCCGCAATGCTTCGTTCCTCATGGGGTGTCATATAGAAACTCCTGTTCTTCTGATATGACATGAAACACCATTTTTCATCGGTTGGAAATTTGCCCTTGTTGTGGTATTCCACAGGCTCTTCAAACAGGAAAAGATAGCTTGATTTTATATCAAGACAGAAAAACTTGTTCATCATCTGAGCATAGCTCATTGCCATATTTTCATCAAACATCAGCGTATCTCGTGTAAAGAGATTTGACAGATGTGTGTGGTCCTGCTTTTCTTCGCCTATCCTGCCAAAATCGCTTATCATACCGTTTGCAAGCTTTACTATTGAGTATTTGAAGATAGCGTTGATAATGGGGGCGTTTTCTGCGGGAGCGTTATCTGTGAGCCACTTGTTGCAGCCGTCTACTGTTTCGATTATCCTCGGAACAAGGTCAATATCGTATTTGTCATATGCGAGGAATTTTTCAATGGAGCCTAAAAAATAATTGAGATCATCTTCAGAAGCCTGTTTTTTTATAACTCTTTCCCGAAGCTCGGTTATCATTTTAAGACAGAAGGCTTTGAGATTTTCATATTTCTCGGCGGGAACATTGCTCTGATAAAGATAATTTATCAGTTTGTCTGCAATTTCAATATTATCCCCGCTGAAAACATTCTCTATTCTGCTCAGGAAAAGGCTTTCCGCCGAACAGGACGCACGGGGGATAAATTCCGTGCTGCAGAAATTATCCGAATCTTCGATGCCACTAAGCTTGTTTATAACCTTTTCCACAGCTCTGTGACCCAATGCATATGCATCTGCCTTCACCGATGCAAGGGGAGGGTCAAGCTTTGCGGCAAGGGGATTGTCGTCAAAGCCCACAAGCATAATATCTCTGCCGATGATCTTGCCTCTTTTTCGCAGAATGCTGTAAAAGACTGCTGCCATTTCATCGTTTACGCAAATGACCGCATCGCAGTCGGGATTTTTGTCAAGGAGCATTTCCGCTTCAAGAGCGCAGAATTTGGAAATGTCGCTTTCAATGACCATGTTGTCATTAAACTCAATACCATTTGTGGCAAGGGCGGCTTTATATGCTTCAAAGCGTTCTCTGCATTCAAGATTTACAAGATTTCCTATCATCATGCAGATATGTTTTCTACCCTGTTTTTTTACAAGATAATCAACCGCTTGTGTGATACCGGTCGAGTTATCGTAAATTAGATAATCATACCCGTCAATTTTTGATGCAACATTCAGCAGAGGAGTGCCGCTGAAATGGTCAAGCACCTCTTTTTTTCGCAGATCATCGCTTATGTAGGCGATAGTTCCCGTGCAGACTATGAGATAATCAAGCTTTGCTTTTGCGGCATAGTCCATAAGGATATTATACTGATATTCAAACTTCATATCCAGAGAAGCGTTATTATAATCAATATCCAGATATTTCATGGGGAAAATGAACAGATTTGCGTCAAGCTCCTCCGCAGCGGCAATTGCTCCCTTGGATATCCTGTTGCTGAAGGAATCTATTATGTTTGCTACTATTATACCGATGTTATAACGTT
>CAMAIG010000227.1 GCA_945835085.1 uncultured Ruminococcus sp.
AATTCTCATCAAGGAGATAAAAATGCTGGAGGCACAGCTTGAATACGCCGAGGAGGCAAAGCCCCTGAGAAACATGACTCAGGCTTGCTTTGATAAGATAATAGCGGATATAAAGGATTGGGTCGGCGACAAAAAAATCAAGCTGATGAAGCTCTATTCAAACGGAGAACCTCTCGTTCACCCCGATATCTGTGATATGGTGAAAAAAATAAAGGACGCCGATATTTGCGAGTCCCTTGAAATAACCACAAACGCTTCGCTGCTGTCCGAAGAGATAAGCAGAAGGCTTGTGGATAACGGTCTTGATATTCTGCGGATAAGCGTTTACGGTGCTAATGACAAGCACATGAAGGAGATCACAAGATCAAGCTTTACCGTTGATGATATTTTAAGAAATGTAAGGCTTCTGAAGGAATATCGGGACAGCAAAAATCTCAGCAAGCCGAGAATACTTGCAAAAATGCTGAATACATATTCCGATGAAAACGAGGAGTTTATGGAGCTGTATTCGGATATTGCCGATACGGTGGGGATAGATGAGCCTTTTCATCTGCCCGGCTGTGAAAATGATATTTTTGAGAAGCTGTATCACGAAAAGGCTGACGAAGCCTACAAAGCTTCTATGAGCACAAATGCTTACACACAGCAAAAGGTATGCAGATATCCCTTTACTCACTTGACCGTAAAAAATGACGGCTCATGCGTTGTATGCTGCGGTGACTGGCTTAAAGAGCTTAATTTCGGAAACGTTATGGAGCATTCCCTGAAAGAGCTTTGGGAAAGCAGGTCATTATATGATATCAGAGTCAGAATGCTGTCAACCAAGGGAATGTGCTTTAAGGTCTGTGCCGGCTGTGAGATCCCTCTCAGAGATTCTCCCGAGGATAATATTGATGATTTCCCCTCGGATAAGCTTAATTATACCAATTATTTTTGATGCTAAGAAGTATTTTTCCGTATCCCCATGAGGTGCTGCCCCATGGGGATACGGCTATTTTTTACGCAAATCAAGCATATCACAGCAGCACTAAGACTGAATTATAAATAATTTCAATATGCAAAAAAATATTATAAGTCCGAAGCTGCAGCCTTGTTTTTCCATTTCCCGCTTTTATAGCGGATAAGGCTGAAGGCAGCCGTTATAAACCAGGTCAGGGCAGTGGTAAGCCATATTCCCCAGAATCCCACAGACGAAATGGCTGTAAGCACAGGGGCAAATCCTATGCGGCAGATTACTTCGACTGCACCGTTTACAAGAGCATATCCCGTATCTCCCGCACCGTTAAGAAAGCCTCTCACAGTATGGATAATTCCCAGAGCCCAGTAAAAAACGCCTGTCATAACAATACCCCTTGAGGCAATATAGATAACATTGTCCCCCGATACAAAGCAGGCTGTAAGCTTGCGTCCGAAAACTGCGAACAGCACAAGGACTGCAAAGGCAAATACAGTTGATATTTTCAGTGCAGAGCGAAGTCCTTTTACTGCTCGGTCGCTTTTTCCCGCTCCGATATTCTGCCCCGTGAAGGTGGAAACAGCGGCACTAAGCGATGCAAAGGGCTGCTGAATAAACTGCTCTATCCTCATGGAAACGGTGTATGCTGCCATAACATTATCACCGAAGCCGTTTGTAACTCTTTGGAGAGCGGTCATTGACACGGAAACAAGGCCGTTCTGAACAGCTAAGGGCAGACCTGTTTTTATGCAGCGAAGCATCATGGACTTATCGGCTTTCATGTCCTCTGAGGAGAGCTTTATCTCCCTGCCCTTTCCGAAGCAGTATATTATGCAGGAGGCTGCGGAAAGTCCCTGTGCAAGCACAGTTGCATATGCCGCTCCCGCTACTCCCAGATCAAGCACCACCACAAAAAGCAGGTCAAGGGCAGCATTAAGGATACTTGCCGCTCCCAGAAATATGAGAGGCGTTTTTGAATTTCCCACAGCCCTCATCATGGCGTTTATCCAGTTGTATGCAGCCACCGCAGCAGTACCGCCGCAGGCTATCTTCATATAGACTGCCGCATCTGACATAAGGTGTTCGGGAACGTTCATCATTCTAAGTACCGCTTCTGCTCCGAGAACGGAAATAATGCTCACGGCTATTCCGAAAAAAGCCGTGACAATAGCGGAATTTACCACCGCCAGCCGCATTTTCCTGTTATCTCCCGAGCCGAAAAGCTGAGAAACTATTACGCCTGCCCCTATCGAAAGACCTATGCACAGAGTATAGAAAAGATAGGTCACAGAGCCTGTTGCACCCACTGCCGCAAGGGCGTTATCTCCCAGATAGCGCCCAACTATGAGAGTGTCAATGATATTGTAGGTCTGCTGAAGTAGATTTCCTCCCAACAGGGGAAGGGTAAATCCTATGATATGCCCCGTTTCGCTGCCCTGTGTCATATTGCGTGAATTATTCATTGCTTTATCTCCTGTAGTTATATGTGACCTGCATACCGTCAATGGAGTATTCCCCCGAAACAACGGTAATTTTTGCGGTATGAGCGCCCATTTCAGATAGGTCAAAGCGGCAGGAAATTTCACGGGAGCCTGTTTTATTTACATTCACCGTTACGGGAGGGGCATTGTCTATCTCGGCGGAAAGCACCGCTCCTCCCTCCGTTTCACCCGTAAGAGCAAAGCCTGTGCCGTTGAAATTTACCGTTGCAGCCGAGCCTGCTCTGCCCTTGGAAATGGTCCTCTTGTAATTCTTAAAGCTGCTCATTGTGTTATGCTCCCACTCGCCCTCGTATTCAAAGCAGCGGTCGGTGTTGTCATAGCGTGTGATATATGTGTCCGCTCCTTCAATTGGCTCAATACGCAGGTTAATAAAGCTGTTTTTGTTATAGGAGCTGTAAAGCGCCGCTCTGCCTGCACCTATGAGAGATTCGGAAATTGCCTTAAATTCAGCTGCCCTTTCACCGTCGATATATGCACAGACAGTATCATTTTCTGCGGTGATCTTCAAAGTATGAACAGCCCTGCTGTCAAAATTCTCAATCCTGCCCTCTGCCTTTGAGGTATCATTGGCACTCAGCTTAAAGCTGCCGTCCTCGAAAAGCTGTATCCAATAGCCGTGACAGCCATTGCAGCCGAGAGTGTATCTGAGTCCGATGCCCACATAATTCTTTGCAGGCTCGTCGGACTGTGAAAGCTGCACCTCTGCCGAAACGCTGTAATTATACCACCTGTCATCACCAAAGCAGGTAACGGGATCGGGAGTATAACCCCATTCCTTTGCCTTCATTTCGGGAGTTATCTGCTGAACGAGAGCATTGCCATTTTTGGTGTGGCATACTTCAAAGGCACCGCCCTGATCGGTGGTATATCGGGGAGCATTTCCTCTGGAGGAAAGATAATTTTCGGGATAATCCTTATATTCAAAATCGTCCGAATACGGAAGTGGGAGAACTGTTCTTTCCGATGTATGCTTATTTTTATATTCTGTCCTTTTAGGCGTAACAGTCGAAACCGTAACGATAGAATAGGGCTTTACCGAAAGGGTATAGCAATATGCTCCGTTATTTTCTTCGGGAGTGATCTCCGACACCTTCTTAAAATAGTTTTCGTCATAGCTGCCGATATCGGGACCTCTTGTTTCCCAGACGCCCACATCTGCCGAGGCTTTGTCAAGCTCCGATACGATAAACCTGTATTCAATAGGCTCTGAAGTGCTGTTGACAATGACTGTGCTGTAATCTCCCGTTTTAGTATCAGCCGCAGTCATATAGCTGTAAACAGCATCAACGATGGTATGGCTGTCTGCTCCGGGCTTTCCGTCACAGAAGCAGGCTTTATCCGCAAATGCCCAGCCCTTTTTTATAAACTGTGAAAAATGCAGTGACATGAAAAAACCGCTGTCAAGCATAAAATATCCGCTCCATGGGTCACAGGCGGAAATGAGCTGCTTCTGGCAGTAGCAG
>CAMAIG010000228.1 GCA_945835085.1 uncultured Ruminococcus sp.
TTAACAAAAAGTCGAGGGCGGCAATGCGCATTATAAACAAGCAGGAGGGGCTTATCGGCATACAACCTCGTTATCCGCTTGGAACGCTTTTGTGTTTTGCCACGGAAAACGATGCAAAGATCGCTCGGAACAGGCTGGATTTTGAGGGCATAAAGACAGGCAGCGACATTTGCGAATGCTTTGTGGAAAAGAAGTATGTACCGAAAAAGTTCGGGGGTGAGCTGTGACATGGCTGATAACTGCTGTTACAAGTGCGCTCGGAGGTCGCCCCACTGTCACGGGGATTGCGAGGATTACAAGAAATTTGCCGAGGAGCGGGAAGTTGTAAGAGAGGCTTTACACCGTGAGAGCGAAACGAGGCGGAACATGTACGAGCATGTACTGCGGAATGTTGACTTATCACGGAAAAAGCGGAGAAACGGAAAATAGGAGGTTTTTACATGAAGGGGAAAGACGGCATCAGAGAATGCCATGTTTGCAGGAACAGGAGCTGTGCGCCCTATGATGAACCGTGCAGGAGCTGCAGGAGGACAGAGAACGGGAGCATGAAATATTTTTATCCTATAGACGGATACAGGGAGGAAAAGGACATGGATCACGGTTTAAGAGATTGCAGGGCTTGTCGGTACATGGAAAGGGACGAAGATATTGAACCATGCAGGAGCTGCTATCAGATAAAGGTCAATCACATGAGCAATTTTGAGCCTATGAGCGGAGCACCGAAACAGCCGACTGTACCGCCGATGCCGGAAGTAATTCCGCCGAAGGGTGGAGGAGCGGAACAACCGAGTGCGGCAAAGATGTCGGAGGGCACTCCGATCAAGGACGGGGATAGGGACAAATTTGATTTTGCAGAGATGATCGCTGACATACAGGGGGAGAAAGAGCTTGAAAAGGTGCATATCCTCAACGCCTTATGCTATATCCTGCGGTATGAGGACAAGGGGGATATCGGGGATATCAACAAGGCGGTTTGGAATCTTGACAGGCTTGCAGAGCTGAAGGAGGATAAGGGCAATGGCTGAATTTATTGAATTTATCGATACTGAGGGCAGGGAGATAGCGTTTAATGCCGCCATGATACAGCACATCAGATATCACAGCTCAAGCGTAACGGAGATAACACTAAAAAACGGGGACTGTTACTGGATCCGTATGCCTTACGGAAAGGCTCTTGACCTTATCGACAAGGCTGCATCGGGCGGCACTGAGCAGGGCTGATATCTGACGGGGGACAAAAAAGTTAAATTTGCAGTCGGCTGCAATTTTCGGGGAAAAGGGTGATTGATTTTGAAGTACGTTAAGAGATACTGTGACAAGATACTTAACGAAGAAATACGCTCCTGCGAGGAGCAGAAGCAGCTTTGCAGGCTTGTACTGAGGACCTTCGAGGAGGAGGACATACACATTGACGAGCTTAAGGTTGACAAGTATTTTGGTTTGCAGAAGTATTTCAGATATGCTCTTTTCGACTGGGAAAAATTCTGCTTTGTGCTCCACTGCTGCACCTATCGGGCGGACGGCATGCCCAGGTGGCCCGATATGCTGGGATACATGGGGAGAGGGTCGGGAAAGAACGGATATGTAAGCTTTGAGGACTTTGCTCTGCTCTCTCCCGTGAACGGCATAAGAAACTACAACATACAGTCCTTTGCGGCGGCTGAGGACAATGCAAAGACAAGCTTTGAGGAGGTTCGGAACGACGTTCTCGAGGAGAACAAGCCGAAGCTTTCAAAGTTCTACTACTGGAACAAGGAAATTATAACCTGCACAAAGACGAAAAGCTCATGGACCTATCACACGTCTGCTCCGAGGACGAAGGACGGCGGACGTCCCGGAAAGGTGAATTTTGACGAGATACACGTTTTTGAAAACTCTGACCTTATTGACGTTGCGGAGGGTGGTCTTGGAAAGGTGGCTGACCCTCGGAAGCTTTACACGAGCACGGACGGAGAGGTAAGGGACGGTGTACTTGACGCAAAGAAGGAGATCGGCAGGGCGATACTGCGGGGCGAAAGGTCTGACAACGGGCTTTTGCCCTTTATGTGTCACATGAAACTTAACGAGATAGACGATCCCGACAACTGGATAATGGCTGTACCCTCGCTTGACGAATTCCCTGTGCTCCGTGAGCAGATGATGCGTGATTACGTTGAGTACAAGGAGGACCCTATACGGAAGAGGGCGTTTGCGACAAAGCGGTGCAACTGCCCTGACGGTGTGCGGGAAGGCTCTCTTACGAGCTGGGAGAACATACAGGCATGCTGCCGTGGGGCAAGTCCTGAGGCTATACCCGAGGTTTTAAAGCGTCCTTGTGTGTTTGCGGTTGACTATGCTCTTGTTGACGACTTTATATCGGCGGTCATTATCAATCTCATTGACGGGGTCTATTACGTAAGGCAGCGGACGTGGATATGCGAGCAGAGCCGTGACCTCAAGCGGATAAACTTTCCGTATCTTGACGCTGTAAAGCGTGGGGAGGCGGAGATGGTGAGCGGCTCGGAGATACCTGCGGAGCTGCCTGTACTTTGGGTAAGGGAACAGACGAAGGGACAGAGGATAATTGCGGGTGCGGCTGACAATTACAGATTTCCGTATCTCAAGAGATGCACCGAGGATATACTCGGCATGGACGGAGCGGCGAGGAAGGGCGCAAATCATTACGGCGAGGATACAGGGCATGTTTACTTTAACAGACCCTCCGATCTTGCCAAGGCGGCACCCGATATCACTCTTGCGTTAAACAGGCAGAAGGTTTACTGCGGTGACAGCATGATAATGCGGTGGTATCTCAACAACGTCAAAAAGACGATTGACGGCAGGGGCAACACGGCATTTGAAAAGATTGAGCCTAAGAGCCGAAAGACGGACGGGGCTATGGCTTTTTTTGCTGCCATGACTGTTGCGCCTATGCTTGAAAAGTACGACAAGAAAGGCTCGGGAAACATTATTCTGCCTAAGGTCAAGATATACAAATAACGGAAGGTGGGTAAATATTTGGACTGCAAAATACACGGCGCTGCTGCTTTCTTTTCGCAAACTGGCATTAATGCTGTCTGCCTGCGTGGTAAGATAAGCATAAAGATATGCAGCAAAAACGAGTTTGATCTGCTTTTGCAGGGCGGCGAGCGGTCGGCAGAGGCGTTTTTGGGGATACTCGAAGAGAGCTGTTTGCCGGACGACATACGCAAGCTGCCGCCTGCTGAGGTCATAAGGCTTCGGGACGTTTACGTTGAGGGCATATGCGGCATTATCGAGGACTACGGCGAATATCTCAAGATACCTGAGGCTTCCGTCCCTCTTGACGGGGCGCTTCCGAACTGCGAGCTTTCGGCGGCTACGGTTGCCGAAAAGCTGGTTTCCGAATACACGGGGCTTGACATGGCTCAGGTTGAGGGGCTTAATTATCTGCTTTACAGGCTTTATCTTGCGGACGCTGTAAAATACAATCTCGGCAGGACCGAGAAGGGAATTGCATATCTCAACACCGCTTATGCGGAGATGTTTGCCGAATTCGACAGGCAGACGTTTTTGTCGGGCGGTATTGTTAACAAGGTTGTAAAGTGAGGGGTGCAGAACATGTATATTGAACTTGTGGCAGCTTACAGGCAGTACACCTATGACGTTGCAAAAAAGATAGAGGCTGCCGAAAGGCGGCTGGGTAAAGAGATGCTTGAGGAGATAAAGGAAAAGACACCCGTAGGCAGCCATACATACAAGGGACTTAAGCACAGATATCGAAAGACGGAGCGGAGAGTGCCGGGGCAGATGCGTAAGGACTGGAAGCTTGAGGTCACGAAGAGGGACGGCGGCATTTCGGTAAAGGCTCATGCCGGGAAAGGTCCCGACTCTGATCGCATATCCCCGTCCGCTGTCTACAGCAGCGGACTTGTACATCTGCTTGACCTTGGACACA
>CAMAIG010000229.1 GCA_945835085.1 uncultured Ruminococcus sp.
CTGCAAAAGCTCTGAGTAAATTATACCACAAATAATCGGTTTTGTCAAAGGTTCTGGGGAGGTGTAGATGTGGATTATTTATCCGTGAATGAATATGCGGAGATTAAGGGCTGTACTGCGAGAAATATTAAAAAGAGTATTCAGGAAGGCAGGCTTGAAGCGGAGCGGGTGATGAACGAAAAGAACCGTCCCAAATACCTTATCCCCGTGACTGCTCTCCCCGAAAATCTTCGGAACAGATATTACAAGGACAAGGCGGCGGAGCTGGGGTTACAGCCGGAGCTGAAGGAAGCTCCGAAAGAAAAGCCCGAGAAGAAAAAGCGGGGGCTTGACACGTTTACTGCCGCAGAGCGGGCGGAGATAGCTCTATGGAGCGGGATAGTCCGTGAGTGGCAGGGGGTTCGGTCGCAGTTTAAACGCAAGACAGAAGCAGACAAGGATTTCTGCGGAAAGGTGCGGTTAGAGCACCCGGGCATTTCCATAAGTCCCGATATTCTCTATCGAAAATTCAAGGCGTATATCAGCAATGACCTTGAAGGGCTTTGTGACGGTCGGGGCGGTTGGAACAAGGGCAAGAGCGGTATTGATGAAGAAGTCTGGAAGCTGTTTACACGGCTTTGGCTTCGTCCAAGTCAGCCAAAAGCGGCTGCTTGTTACCGTGATTTAAAATTCTGGCTTTGTGAGAACATTCCCGAGAAGTCGGACATTCCTTCGCTGAGGAGCTTTGAACGGCGTATCAAGAGTGAAATTCCCGACTGCGTTGTTGATTTTTGCCGAAAGGGGCAGAAATCCTGCTTCGACAAGTATTGTGAGTACATAGACAGAGATTATGCCGATCTTGATGCAAATGATATTTGGGTTGCAGATAACCACACGCTGGATATTATCAGTCTTTCGGAGGAGGGCAAGCCCCACAGGCTTACGCTTACGGCGTTTATGGACGCAAAGAGCGGTATTCTGGTGGGCTGGTTCCTCGGCGAAAATCCTTGCTCACAGTCAACGCTGCTGGCTATCAGGGCGGCGGCTATGAGGGGCTACGGACTGCCCTTTGGGGTGTATATGGACAATGGTTCGGAGTTCCTTACTCACGACATCGGCGGAAGAGGTCACAGGAAGAAGGCTGACTGGAATGCGGGGGACGATCCTCCGACTATTCTGGAGGGCTTGGGTATAACGATGGTGAATGCTCTTGTTCGGAATGCGAAAGCAAAGCCTATTGAGAGATACTTCTTTACCTTTAAGGAATGGATTTCCAAGATTTTCGACGGCTACTGCGGCGGTACTCCTGCGGAGCGAAAGTGCATAGATGACCTTAATGCACGGGTCAAGGAAAAGCGTTTACCGACAGACAAGGAGATACGGGATCTGCTGGAGCTGCTTATTGACGGTGGGTACAATGCTGCTCCTTACGGCGGCAAGGAAAAGCAATTCCGAGGAATGAGCCGTCAGGAGGTTTGGAACGCAAGCGTTAATTCTCCCGGAGTGGTATTCAGAGATGCTTCGGACGATGACCTGGCTATACTTCTTCAGAGAGTTTCCCGCTATCAGAAAATCAAGAGAAACGGTGTATTTCTGGAGATCGGCGGCAAGCGTATCTGGTATAAGAACGAAGAAACGGCGTTACACGTTGGAAAAGAGGTCTATATCAAGTATGATCCTGCGGATTACAGCACCGTCAGGGTTTATGACAAGGAAACGGACGCTTATCTCTGGACATATGAAGCTGCGGAATATCTGTCGGTGGATTACATTACAAACGACAAGGACAAGCTGCAGAACGCTATGGCTGCTAAACGCAGGACGGAGAAATTCATCAGGCAGAGTGTGGAAGAATACACTTCGGACGAGCGTATTGATGTGCTCACATCTAGGATCCTTGAAGCGGAAAGCGGCATGAAGAAATACAAGGTTCAGCGTCCGCTTGATATTCACCCCATAACTGCTCCCGAGATAAATGCGGAAAATCCCGGCAGAGAAAACATTGTATCTGTGAAGTTTGCGGGATTTAAACAGATGAATGATAATCTTACCAAAACAAAAACAGGATAGAAAGGTGCGATATTATGAATTTTGAGGAAAAATACAAGGCTCTTTGCGAAGAGATTGGCGGAGAAGCTTGGAGGGTGCTGGGAATACAGTCCTCCGACTGGGAAAAGGCTTTGGCGGGAGATGTGGCTGTCAGGGAGAAGGCTATGGCTGCTATGGAGAAGCGGGAGCAGATCTACGCCGAATATCTTCCCGAACAGGCTGACCTGCTCAGACAGGTGGACAGGCTCATTGCCAACATGAAGAGCGGAAGCCTGAACAAGGCGGCATCTCAGATAGGGCTTTCGGCGGCGGTACTTTCCAAGCTTCGGAGCGGGACATACACGGGAAATCTTGGGGACTGCTTTGAGAAGCTTCGGGCATATTTCGAGGTAAAGAAGGCTCATGCTCTGAACTACAAAGAAGTCGAATATGCTCCGACTGCTATTTCCGAGAGTGTTTATGAAGCTATTCGGTCGGTGCAGATCAAGGGCGGCTGCGGTATCATTACGGGTGATGCGGGCATTGGAAAGACAAAGGCTATTGAAAAGTTTGCGTCCGACAATCCCGACAAGGCGGTTGTTATTACTCCCACTCCCCTTGACGGGTCGGTGAATGCGGTCATGTCCCTGCTTGCGGAGGAACTGGGGGCGGGGGTCGGAATTAAGCCTTCGGTTCTCAAGCGGGCGGTTCTCTCCCGGCTGCATGATGGAATGATCATCATAGTTGATGAAGCTCAGCTGCTTCGGCTTCGGTCGGTGGATATGCTGAGAACGTTCAGCGATATTTTTGCAAGAAAGGGCGAAACGCTGGGGGTTGTATTTATCGGAAATCATTCGTTCAGGGACATTTTCGAGGGACGTTCGGCGGAAAAAACCGCACAGATAAAGAATCGTGCCATAGTCAGACCGAGGTACACGGTTTCCGATACCACATACAAGGATATGTGCATGCTGTTTCCCGAGCTGGCGGCAGATAACAGAAATGCGGAGCTGAAATTCCTTTTCGCCATTGCTCAGACACCCAATGAGGGAACGAGGGCGGCGGTACGTTTGTACAGCAATGCCCGTGACAGCGGAGATGATTCCCTTGACGCTCTGGTGAGCTGGGCAAAGGCTTCGGAAGTTGAGATCAAAAATTTAGGGGCTATCCTTAAAAAGCTTAAGGAGGAAGCGGCATGAGGGGCAAAAAGCCCGACAGCCGACAGAAGGCGGAGATTCGCAGGTACGGTCGGAACTCAGACGGCAGACCGTACCGCTCCTCCGACTGGCTGGTTCTTCGGGAAACGCCCGATTTTTACTATCTTGAACACAGGCACAAGCAGAATTTGAAAATAAAATTGATGAAGAAATGAGGTATTTTATGAAAAAGCTTAGAGCTGAGATTCAGCTGATGAAGGCGGCGTTCCTTGCGAATGCAATGCTGATGATGATTATTTTCGGGTTTCTTATTTCCCTGATGGGGGAAGTCAGGGCGACATTCCCATTGATCATGCTTACCGTTATTGTTATGACGGCGGGGCTTATGAGCTTGGGGGCTTCCGGGGTGCTGCCCTTCGGTACTGAGGAGGATAGCTGTGATGAGGAAATATAAGAACGACAAGCAGCTGCATATCCTTAAAATCACGGCGGACGGTATTGCTTCGGTGATAGATATCCCCAACAGCTTGCAGGCTATGCAGGAGATCGTTGGCGGGTACATAGAGGCGGTGTACATTGGAATGGGCGTGAATGTTATCTGCAATGAGGAAGGAACGCTTTTGCGTTTGCCTTACAATGAAAAGGCGGTCAATGTTTGCGGAGGATATTCAAAATTTCACACACGGATTTTCGGAACGGTTTTCTTCGTGGGGGCGGCATCGGACAGATTTCAGTCGCTGGACGAA
>CAMAIG010000230.1 GCA_945835085.1 uncultured Ruminococcus sp.
AAAACAATGCCAACATGGGAGCACGCAGGCTCAGAAGCCGCATACTTGCCATACTTCCGAATGACCTTGTGGAAGCGGCTATCGAAGAGTGCAGAAAGACCCTCGCAGGCGGCAACGGCAAGCCTCTTTCCGACCGTGTAAGAGATATGGTAGTTGCCTTTGAAAAGCTGGGAGTGACAAAGGAGCAGATAGAGACAAGGCTTAAGCACACCGTTGACAGCATGACACCCGATGAGCTTGTGGAATTCTGCGGCATTTTCAACTCCATAAAAGCTAAGGAAAGCACCGCCTCGGAGTGGTTCGGCGGAGACAACACCGAAACGACTGCGACAGACCTTACAGCAGCCTTGAAGGGCGGTGAAAATGTTGATAATCGTTGACAGCCGAGAAAAGAAAAACGCTCACATTCTCCGCTATTTCGACGATCACGGCATTAAATATGTTATCCGTAAAATGGACGTTGCGGACTATCAGACCGAGGGCAGAGATAAGCTTGTTATTGACCGCAAGCAAAACCTTGACGAGCTTGCAACCAACCTCACAAACCCGAAGGACAAAGGGCGGTTCTGGCGTGAGGTTCGCCGAGCCCATGCTTCGGGCATAAAGATGATCGTGCTTTGCGAGCACGGCAAGGGCGTGAAATCCATTCCCGACGTCGTAGGGTGGAACAGTAAATACTCTCCCGTCAACGGGCAGATATTGCAGGAAAAAATCTATCAGTGCCATATTTCCTACGGAGTGGAATTTCTCTTCTGCCGCAAATCCGAAACAGCGGCAAAAATAATCGAGCTTCTGGAGGCGGTACGAAATGAATGAGGATATAAAATCAGCTGCCAAGCAGGCGGGAGTGCCGCTTTTCCGAGTAGGCTATGCAATGGGGATATCCGAATCGGCACTATCCCGGAAACTCCGCAGACAGCTCAACGATAAGGAAAAAGAGGCTATATATCTCGCTATTGAACGTGCGGCAGACCGAAGCCGAGACAACTGCAAATCTATCGATTATCGGCTGTATACCCGAAACAACAAGCTGTACTATATG
The DNA here is from genome assembly GCA_945835085.1 of uncultured Ruminococcus sp. Classification (GTDB taxonomy): domain Bacteria; phylum Bacillota; class Clostridia; order Oscillospirales; family Ruminococcaceae; genus Huintestinicola. Next base: position 1,043 of record CAMAIG010000230.1, read on the forward strand.
CTTGCGAAGAGGCGAATGAAGGTCAAGGAATTATCGGAGCGTTCGGGCATAAGCTGCGCGACAATATGCAACATCGGCATCTGCAAATGTGCCACGGTAAGATACATCACGGCATACGCTGTCTGCGATGCATTGCAGTGTGATATATCCGATGTATTCCCGGGCTAAGATAGGAGGACGATAAAATGATCAACAAATGGATAGGCATGGGGCGGCTGACCGCTGACCCCGAACTGAAACAGACACAAAGCGGCGTATCAACGTGTACTGTCAACGTTGCTGTACAGAGGGATTACGCCGACGGCAGCGGCGAAAAGCAGACGGATTTTATCGGCGTTGTGGCATGGCGGCAGACGGCGGAATTCATCTGCAAATACTTCCGCAAGGGCAGCATGATAGCCGTTGTGGGCGAGCTCAGAACGCGAACATACAACGACAAAAATCACCCCGATGTAAAGCATTATGTGACCGAGGTATACGCCGATAAGGTAAGCTTCTGCGGCGGCAAAAACGAGAGCGGCGGAGATAATAAGGCTGCTCCCGTTCAGACTGCTACGCAGGCTCCGGCACAGACCGCGATCGATGGCTTCGAGGAGATCATCGGCGACAGCGATCTGCCGTTCTGATCGGAGGGGCTGAAAAATGGCAAGACCTCAGAAAAAAGGACTTGACTATTTCCCGATGGACGTGGACATCTTCAACGATACAAAGCTGAAGGTAGTCCGCGCCGGGTATGGCTCCGACGGGGTCATGCTTTACTTGTATTTACTTTGTGCGATCTATAAAAATGGTTTTTACATCGTTTGCGACGATGATTTTCAGTTCGTCATTTCCGCAGATCTGGGAATGACTAAGGATAAAATAGGACAGATGTTGAGCTTCTTCCTTAAACGGTCACTGTTCGATGACAAACTTTTTAAGGCGGACAAGATCCTGACGTCCAAGGGAATACAGCGGAGATACCAGGAGGCTATCAAAGGCCGTGCCCTGAAAAATCCCGTGCAGGTTGAACCCAAGTTCTGGATTTTAGAAAAAAATGAGACCCAGAGCTTTATTAAAGTGCGCCCTTTTGACGGTTTTTCCGAGAATAACCGCAGTTTTTCCGAGAATAACGACAGTTTTTCCGAGAATAACCCCCACAAAGTAAAAGAAAGTAAAGTAAAAGAAAGTAAAGTAAATTGTGTGTGCGGCTCAGCGAATGAGCCTGTTGAAAAAAGTGTTGAAAAATCTGTTGAAAACACGGACAACAACACACACGCATACGGGAAATACAAAAACGTCTTTCTTACACCGGATCAGTATTTACAGCTGTGCCGCATATACGGCAGGAACACCACAGACGAGTATGCGGACCGTATCAGCTGCTACATCAAAAGCAACAACAAAAAACCGTACAGCAATCACTTTGATACGATGACGGCGTGGCTTAAAAAGGACAAGGTCAGGGAACAGTCGGACAGACCGTCATTTGACCTTGACGCTTACATGGAATATGCAAAAAACACGCCGCTAAGTGAGCGAATGGAGCATGGCAATGAAAAGAAATGATAAAACGCTCCCCGACTTCAAAGATCCCGACATCTGGAACGGACTGAAAAAGCAGTGCTATGACGGCGGGCTGATATACAATGACTTCCCTGCCGATGAATACAAGTACTTCGACAGGCTCCGCACAGTGTATCTTGAATATCAGGCAAATGTGTTCTCTAAGTCTGAGGCGGCAGAACATGAACGCCTGCTGCTTAGAGAATATCAGCAGTCCAAGCAGACCGCCGCCCGTTCCCTTGAGGTCTATCGGGAGTATCAGACGAACATCAAACGGCTGAACGGGCTGCGTATCGAGATTAACAAGGCTCAGACCGTCGAGGGGAAGCTTCGGGCGGCTCTGGAGATCGTGGGGATTGTTACGGGGGACGGGGATTTTGCGAATAGAAATTTGAAAGGAATTGATGAAAATGACTGAACGGGAAAAGCTGATTAAGCTTATAGAAACAGGGAAGAACCTTGCTTCAAAGAAAGCAGTTGAAGAAACTGCACGAATTGTCAAAGAAAATCATCACTATAACTCAGCAACGGACAAAACTGTTTCCATTTCGGAAATGCTTGCCGATTATCTGCTTGAAAACGGAGTGATTGTTCCGGCAGTTGAAATTGGAACAATAGTATATGAAATCAGACAAAAAGGCATAGGCTTTTCGAATAGGAGGTATGACAGCGGCATAACAACCCAGAAACAGCTAAAAAATGCTATTTTTGACGGAAAAACTCTGTACATACAAAGCAAGCTGTATGCCAAAAGCGATAACGTGAGATTAGGCAAAACCGTATTTCTGACCCGTGAAGAAGCGGAAAAGGCACTTGAAGAAAGGAAGAACGAAAATGAAACCCGATGAAAGATACACATGGCGCGCGTGCGCTGACGGATATACAGACACTGGACTTCGCAAGGGCATCACCGAGGGCGATGCGATATGTCAGCTTGCAGACTACGAGGACACGGGGCTGCCGCCTGAAGAAGTAAAGCAGTTGATGTCTGCTAATTCGTGCAATGGCATTTGGATTGAACAAATCACTAATCTGGTGGCTGATGTTAATCCCGCTGAAATCACATTCCAAGCCCGAGAAAGAAATCTGGAAGAATGGTGCCTTAATTGGCGGAGACAGATGAAGAAGCTGATTAACACAGCACCGCTGGACTACTCGAAGGAGCGTGAAGAAAATGCGTGAGATATTTAAAGACATAAAAGGCTTTGAGGGTTTGTATGCGGTTAGTAATCTTGGAAATGTAAAAAGGCATACAACCGAAGCTA
>CAMAIG010000231.1 GCA_945835085.1 uncultured Ruminococcus sp.
CTAAGGAAGCTGCTGCTATCGAGGGCGCTACCTCATGGGAATTCTTCTGGAAGATCACTCTTCCTTACGTTTCCCCCATGATCCTCGTTAACCTGGTTTACACTATTATCGACACCTTTACCGATCCTACCAACGTTGTCATGGAGCAGGTGCTTACCGTTCAGGATGACTGGAAATACGGTTATTCCGCAGCTATGGCTTGGAGCTACTTCGCTATCGTTATAGTTTTCGTAGCTATCATATTTGCGGTAATGAACAGGGTCGTTTATTATGATGATTAAGGAGTTTGGAAATTATGGCAGAAAATACACAGAATGCTAATGCAGTTTCCGGCTTCCTTAAAAAGATTATGCCGGAAAAACCTCCCAAAGAGGTGAAATTATCCCGCAAGGAGGAGCGTGAGCGCTTTAAGAAGCGTCTTTCCACGCTGACTCCCGCTGAGCAGAAGTATCTCAAGAGGAAAAGAGCCTTTGAGGCTGTATGGCCTATTTGCCGTGCGCTTCTCGTTTTCGGTCTTTGCTTCGTTATCATTTACCCTCTGCTCTATATGATCACTGCGGCTTTCCGCCCGAGAGCCGATATGAACGATCCTACTATCATCTGGATCTCAAAGAATTACACCCTCCAGAATATCAAGGACGCTGCCAGAACCATGGATTTCGGAAAGACTCTTTCCAATACCCTGTTTCTGAACATCGGCTGCTCTATCGTTTCCGTTATTACCTGCGCTATCACAGGCTACGGCTTCGGACGATTCAACTTCAAGGGCAAGACTATCCTTTTCGGTGTGGTTATTCTCATGATCCTCATGCCCCCTCAGATCATTCTTATCCCTCAGTATATGTTCTTCCGCTACTTTAACCCTCTGGGCATCTGGAAGGCAATTACCGGTGATTATATCAACCTCATCAACAATCCCCTTACCATGTATATGCCCGCAATTACGGCTAACGGTCTGAGAGCAGGTCTGTTTATCTTCCTGTTCAGACAGTCCTTCAGAGGACTTCCTAAGGAGCTTGAGGACGCTGCTTATCTCGACGGCTGCTCTCCCTTCATGACCTTCATCAAGGTTATGATTCCTAATGCAGGCTCTACCTTCCTTACCGTTTTCCTTCTCTCTGTTGTTTGGTACTGGAATGATTACTACGTTAGTACCTCCTTCTTCACAGATAACAGTACTATCGCTCTCCAGCTCAAAAACCTGGACGCTTCTCTTACCCGTATCATTTTCAACAACGGTAACGTTAAGGTCAATGCCCGTGAGCTTATCGTTTGGATGGAGGCAGGCTGCCTTATATCCATTACGCCTATCCTTGTAATGTACATATTCCTCCAGAAGAATTTCACAGAGGGTATTGCACGTTCGGGTCTTACAGGTATGTAATAACTCTATATACGCCGGGGCGGATCTTCCGCTTCGGCGCATATGTGTTTTAAAAAGCAAGTGTCTGTGTGCCGTTTTTACGCAGGCAGCTGCTTTTTAAAAACCAATATATGACCCTATTTCTTATTGAGAGGACCCTTTTTATGAATTTCAGCTCTTTTGAAGATCTTCTTTATTTCCGCCCTGCCGCTAACTGGGACGAAGCCCTTCCTGTGGGAAACGGCCGTCTTGGCGGTATGATATTCGGCATTCCCGACGCTGAGCTTATTCAGCTGAACGAAGACTCCCTCTGGTCGGGAGGATTTCGTGACAGAAATAATCCCAAGGCGCTTTCAAACCTTGAAAAAATAAGGACTCTTATCAACGAGGAAAAGACCACCGAGGCCGAGAAGCTTTGTTCCGATGCTTTTTACGGTACAAACGAAAATCAGCGCCATTATCAGCCCTTGGGAGATTTTCATATATGGCAGAAGGCACAGGGTTATTCCGATTATTCAAGAGGGCTTTCTCTGAAAAATGCCTGTGCATGGACTGAATTTACCGCTGATGGGGTGAAATTCAGACGGGAGATCATTGCTTCCCATGCCGACGAGGCTGTTATTATTCATTTTTCTGCCGACAAGCCCGGAAGCATTTCCTTTACTGCCCTTATTGACGGCAGAGATGATAATTACGACAGGAACGAGGCTTATGACGGGTCAACTATCCTGTTTACCGTTTCCGACGGCATTCCCTATGCCTGTGCTGCGACTGTATGTGCAAAGGGCGGAAACAGCGGTACCGACGCAAACAGACTTGTCTGCGAGAATGCTGACGAGGCTATTATCGTTATTGCTGCACAGTCCTCCTGGCGTACGGGGGATTATGTGAATATGGCGGTTTCACAGGCTAAGGCTGCTGCAAGGAAGGATTATTCCCTTCTTTATAAAAGGCATATTGCCGATTATTCCGAGCTTTATGACAGATGCAGTCTGGAGCTGTCCGATGACATTGACAGAAGCACGATCAGCACCGAGGACAGGCTAAAGGCTATTAAAGAGGGCGGCAATGACAATTCCCTTGTGGTCATGTATTTTAATTTTGCCCGCTATCTTATGATATCGGGTTCGAGGGAGGGGACTCTTCCTCTTAATCTCCAGGGCATATGGAACAAGGATATGTGGCCTGCCTGGGGCGGAAAATACACCATTAACATCAACACGGAGATGAATTACTGGGGCGCTGAGATGCAGGCTCTCCCCGAATGCCACACGCCCCTATTCGATCACATCGAGAGAATGAGAGAGCACGGCAGGGTCACTGCAAGGAAAATGTACGGCTGCAGAGGCTCTGTATGCCATCATAACACGGATATCTGGGGCGATACCGCTCCTCAGGACAAATGGCTCCCCGGAACGCTCTGGCCCATGGGTCTGGCGTGGCTCTGCACTCATATCTGGGAGCATTACCTTTTTACCTGTGACAAGGAATTTTTATGCGATAAGTTTGACGCTATGCTTGAGGCTGCCGAGTTCTTCCTTGATTTTCTCACCGAGGATAATAAGGGCAGGCTTGTGACAAACCCTTCCGTTTCCCCCGAAAATACCTATTTTGCAAGTAACGGCAGGACAGGCACTCTCTGCAAGGGTCCGTCTATGGATAGTCAGATACTTTACACTCTTTTTACGGGTGTTATTGAGTCTGCCGAGATAGTTAAGGACAGCATCAATGTTGACGAGAGCATTATCTTGCAGATTAAGACAGCAAGAGATAGGCTCCCTAAGCCCGAGATAGGCAAGTACGGTCAGATAATGGAATGGTCCGAGGATTATGATGAGGTGGAGCCCGGTCACAGGCACATTTCTCAGCTTTTCGCTCTGTATCCCGCCGATATCATTACCCCCGACAGTACCCCCGAGCTTGCCGAGGCTGCAAGAGCTACCATTGAACGCAGGCTTTCTCACGGCGGCGGCCACACGGGCTGGTCAAGAGCCTGGATAATCAATATGTGGGCAAGGCTTTTTGACGGCAAAAGAGTGATGGAGAATATAAACGCACTGCTTGCACATTCTACCAATATAAATATGTTCGATATGCACCCGCCCTTCCAGATAGACGGCAATTTCGGCGGCGGAGCAGGCATAGGCGAGGCTGTGCTGCAAAGCTGCGGCGGCGTGATACATTTCCTGCCCGCTCTCCCCGATGAATGGAGCAAGGGCAAGGTTTCGGGTATGATGGCAAGAGGCGGTTTCAAGGTTTCCTTTGAATGGGAAAAGGGCAGGGTCACCTCTGCAAGGATTGTTTCTATTGCGGGCAACCCCCTCAGGATAAGAGGAAAGGCTGAAATTTTCTGCAATGGTATCAAGACAGAGTCCCGTTATGAAAATAATATCACCTATGCCGAAACCATATCGGGCGGCGAATATGACATAGGGAACCTCGTTTAAACCTCCTTCTCGGCAAATTTTCTATGACTTTATTCATCT
>CAMAIG010000232.1 GCA_945835085.1 uncultured Ruminococcus sp.
CCAGAGCCTTCTCCTTGTCCCACGCACCGTTGCGAACAAACTCAATAGGCTGATTATACAGCTCAGTCTGGTCTGTACCGTCAATATAAATAGGGGCACCGCTGCTGTCACGCAGCTTTCTCAGACGATTTTTAAGACCGATAGAAGCAGCCCAGCCGTCAACCTCATAGCCCGCATCTTCCACCTTAGCCATAACATCGGAAGCGGAAAGGTCAAGGTTTACGGACGCATTGTCGGTAACCTCCGCATCTACACTGTCAATACCGCCCAGAATAGAAGTAGCAAAAGGCGACTCCTTGCCGAAAATAGCAGCCTTATCAAATGCCTGATAAAATGCCTCCGCAATGCTGTCCTGTAACTCTGTGAACACATCAATAGTGGAATCTTCAAGCTTCTCCTTAGTCACGGGAATGATAACAGCCAGCTTCTTAGCCTTCACCTCGGGGAAGATCCAAGTCGCACCGCTTGTCTTGATACGTTCACCCTCACCGACCCAGTAAGCACCTGCACCGGAAGTCATAACGGGGAACTTCTTTGTTTCAGAAGTCATATTCTCCAGCTTTGAGAGCCTCATAACGCTTGAACCTCTCGCAACCTTCTTAATGATCTCATTAGCCTGTTCCTTGGGGACAAAGCCCTGAAGCTCGTCCTTCATGTATTCTGCCATAAAAAATTACCTCACTTTCTTTTTACCTGATTGTTTCTCGCAATATCGAAAAATCCTCCGCTTACGGAAGTATTTTCGGATATTACCGTCTTAACTCCCGTAGTAATCCCGGGAGCCTTCGCCGCCGAACGAAAAGACGGATATTTCTCCAATACCTTTTCAACAGCCTTTTCAATAGTCGTGTCGTCATCAATAAAACGTTCTGCCAAAGCTATGACATCATCAGCCGCATCAGCAGGAACGCCCTTCGCCAAACAGCTCACCTTGATTTCAAGGCGGCTTTTCTCACGTTCCGCAGAATCTCTCGCAGCAGCGACCTCCGCCAGCTGCTCCGCTGCCTTTTCCTCGGCAGTTTTCTGTGAATCACGCCACTCACGGAATGCCTTTAATTCGTCCTTAGACGGCATATCCTTCTTGGCACGGTCAAGCCGCTGTTTAACGATGTCATCAAGCTCTTTCTGAGTAAATGTTTTTTCCGCCTGCTCAGTTTCAGGCGTAGATACAGCGTCCGCCTTATCAGCGTCGCCCTTTGGATCACCTCCGCTGTTTTCAGCCATGTTCTTGGTTTCGGTTACGGTAGTGTTTGTTTCGTCTGCCATTGAAAAATCCTCCTTTATGGTTGGGTAAACCGTTATTCCGTACAGATTTTAACGTCCACAGCACGTTTTGGACATAAAAAATGCGCCCGTCCTCCAACAGTTGGAGAAAAAAACGCTGATTTTTAAGAAAATTTCAACCTGTCGGAAATCCCGACATATTCGATTGGATAAATCAACTGAAATATCAACTGTTTATCCAATATATCAACTAAAACATCAACTTGCTTGTAACTTGCCAAAAATATCCCGTGAAATAAACAAGATTTTCGCAAGATAGCCAAACTTTCTCCAAACCCCTCGAAATCGAAGGGTTTAAACGGGTCGATTTCGACGCCTTTAACACTCACTCAACGCTCATTTCAACACTCACGTGTGTTAATCAACGCACGCGTGCGTTAAAATCACACGCCCGTGCGATTGATACCGATTATCCTCTCTATTTCCGCAACAGACAGCAGAATATTTGGAAATTTTCTGATATACTCTGCAAGATTTTCCGTCATTTCAATCGCTTCGTTTATGCTCATTTGGCATTCTCCTTTTGTGCAGTCACTCATACGAGCATAGTGTCATATCCGTCTGAATTTCCCTAACCGCCGCCGCCAACAGCAGCAGATAGTTGATACTATCGCCTATCTTCTCATTCCAAAGTTCAATCGGATATGCCTTGCCCTCCTCCAGGCCACGAATCATATCATACACCGAAACAGTATGCTTGCACATCATACCACCGAGAGCCGTAGTCGGAAGGCAGTCCTGCAAGCCCGCAGCCACCTTGAAATTATGCAGCCTGTCCTCGGTAGCATATTCATCAGCCTTCTTGCAGAGAGTATCTTCACAGCGTTCTATCTGTTCATGGATTATCTTGTTGAATGTTTCTGTGTTCATAATATCAGTCCTTCTCGGTAAAAGAATTTAAGGGCTTTGCAAAATCTTCAAGCATTCGATGATACTGACCGTTGCACACGGGGCATAAATCATATTTTCTGCTTGAAATAACAATTGTGCTCCAAGCTGCAGTCCCTCTGTAATCGAAGAGATTGTAGCATCTGTCCATGCTGTCCTTTATCGGCAGAAAAAACTCCGTCTTTCCGCACCTGTCGCATACGATACGGCACCCTTTTTCCTGCATTATCATCATTCCTCTCAGCTCTTATTTTTCACAACAGCCAGCCTGTCATTTCTCACCTTCAACCCATTATCGGAACAGTATTTCCGATACTCCGCCCGCCTGTTTTTCGCCTTCAAACGTGCTTCCTTGGCACCCTGTTCATCACCCGCTATTTTAAGCAGCTCAGCCTCACGGGAAGCTTCCCGAACACGCCGTTCCATATACCTCTGCTTCTGAGCAGCCTTGTATCTCTCAGCATTTTCCTCTTCATCATAGGGAAAATACGTCCGAAAATTAGCCCCACTCACGAACGGATATTTCTTATGCCGACAGTTTATCCCGAAAATTCCGTCAGGCTGCCCGTAAGACGTTTCCGACAGGGGAGAGTAGGGAACAGCCTCGCCCTTCCCGTCATACGCAATGCCCGACTGCCCTCCACGACTGTACACCTTGCCCTGATACGGAGCGCATTTCGGACGGGCACCCATATGCGACGATATTTCTATCAGGTCAACGCCGTATCGGTCACACACAGCGTCCTGCGCAGCGTGAGCCGTGTTGGAAACAGTCGTCCGAATATCCATATTAACATACGCCTCAGGCGACCATTCCCGCCCAGCCTTGTCCACAAAAGCTGGAATACCATTCCGAGAAAATTCACGAATGCAATTCCGTACCGCCTGCTGTCTGCTCTCAGATCCCGTCACTACCGACAGAGTATGCTTTCCCATATTGTTGAGAGCTTCCTGCCGCTTAGTCGTATCGTACATCTTGTTCACAAGATATTTGTACGATGATACCGCCTTGTACTGCATCACCGTGTTCACAAGGTTTAAATCGGTCGCCGCCTGCCGCCTGTAATGCGACACAATGCTCTTAGCCGTAATCGAAGCAGGTATCTCGGGAGCAGCGGAAACAAGACCGTCCGCCGCCATTTGTGCAAACGCAGGCTCCAGCCCGTTGATAGTTTCCAGAGCAGCGATCTCAATCGCTTCGGTAATCATATCCGACTGTATGCCCGTGTATGACGCAATGATTTTAATGACATCTTTGGTCAGCGCACCCGCCTCCGCCAGCTTCCGCAGCCGCCATTCCGAGGACGGAGAGATCTCCCCGCCGAAAGCAAGCTGCTTCGCGATAGCCTTCATCAGATCCGTTTCCATAGCAACGTAAATATCCGTCAACGGCTGCGCCAGAAGCAGCTTGTCCTCCTCGGTCACGTCAGTTTCCTCCCTCGTCAGCAGCTTCTTCCTGCTTAGGGGCATTTTTCACGCCCTCAGACGACAACGCCATCAAATCGACCATATCCGCCGAAATTTGACTTTCTTTCAAAATACGCTCCAGCTCCTTCAAAGCGTCCTCTTCCTCACACCCGAAAATATCCATAATCGCAGATACCTTCGATTTCAGCCCCGCCGAAACAAGCTTGATGTTATTTTCAATCTTCGTGTTATCGTCAATAACAA
>CAMAIG010000233.1 GCA_945835085.1 uncultured Ruminococcus sp.
CATTACCTGCATACCTGCCTGCTTTGCAAGGCGAATTCTTTCGGAGTAAACAGCGGGGATAGTACCGTTGCCCTTGAGTCCCATGCCGAGGACCTCGGTAAGGCAGTTCATGGAGTTTGCGGTATACATGCCCGAGCAGCTTCCGCAGGTAGGACAAGCCTTGTTTTCAAACTCTTCAAATTCCTCTTCGCTTATTCTTCCAGAAGTATATGCGCCAACAGCTTCAAACATTGAAGAAAGGGAGGTCTTGCTGCCCTTGACGTGACCTGCAAGCATAGGACCGCCCGATACAAATACGGTAGGAACATTTACTCTTGCAGCAGCCATAAGAAGACCGGGAACGTTCTTATCGCAGTTAGGGATCATAACGAGAGCGTCAAAATGATGAGCAAGAGCCATACATTCTGTTGAATCCGCAATAAGATCACGGGTAACGAGGGAATATTTCATTCCCTGATGTCCCATAGCGATACCGTCACAAACAGCGATAGCGGGGAATACAACAGGAGTTCCGCCTGCCATTGCAACGCCGAGCTTAACAGCTTCAACGATCTTGTCGATGTTCATATGACCGGGAACGATCTCGTTATAAGAAGAAACGATACCAACGAGAGGTCTTTTCATTTCTTCCTTAGTCATACCAAGAGCGTTGAAAAGAGAACGCTGGGGAGCTTTTTCGGCACCATCACAGAAAAAGTTACTGCATTCATTTGTACATTTATTACAAGCCATTTCAGATTACCTCTTTTTTATTAGTTTAGCCGAATAAACGGCAGATTTTTGAATTTTATCAGCCCGCATTTCCGAGGAATGCCGCACCGATTATGCCTGCGTCGTTTCCAAGCTTTGCAACAACGACCTCGGTGTTCTTGGAAAGCATTCTTGTATATACTTCCTTAGCCACCAGATCCTTTACAGGAAGGAGAAGGGGATCGCCCTCATTGCAGACACCGCCGCCGATACAGAGAATGTCGGGCTGGAAGATGTTGATGGTATTTGTGATTCCTGCAGCGAGATACTTGCAGTATTTGTTTACTACCTCAGTACCTGCCTTGTCGCCCTCTCTCATAGCCATGAAGGCATGACGGGCAGAAAATTTGCCGTCCTTTTCAAAATAGCTGTTGAGAACAGAGGATTTGTCTGCTTCAGCAGCTTCCTTTGTCATTCTGATAAGACCTGTTGCAGAGGAGAATACCTCAAAGCAGCCCCTTCTTCCGCAGGTGCACTGAGGACCGTCCACCTCAATTACAATGTGACCTAGCTCTGCTCCTGCAAGATTGGAGCCTGTAAGTATCTTTCCGTCAACGATAATTCCTGCTCCAACGCCTGTGCCGAGAGTTATGCAGACAGCGTTATTTGCACCCTTTGCTGCACCTGCAACGAATTCACCGTAAGCTGCTGCATTTGCGTCATTTGCAACATATACAGGCTTGTTGATATGAGCCTGAATGTATTCTCTGACAGGAACATCATGAAAATCCAGATTGTTTGAATAGGGAATAGTGCCGTTATCATTGTCAGCGATTCCGGGGGTGCCGATGCCTATCCACTCTACATCATCAATAGAAATACCTGCTTCCTTGCACGCTTCGATCGAAACCTTAGCCATATCGTCACAGATATCCTTTGCAGGACGGGGACAGAGAGTTTTTGTTGTAGCCTTAGCGATTATCTCAAAGTTTTCGTTAACAACGCCTGCCTTGATATTAGTTCCGCCAAGGTCGATTCCGATATAATATTTCATGGGTCTTACATCTCCTTTAAATTAGTCAATACTTGTCATAACAGCACTGCATTTGCCTTTAAGCTCAAAGCTGCCGAAGCCTGCAGGAACAAATACGCTGTCGCCCTTTTTAAGCTTCATATCCTCATAGCTGTCGGAAGAAAGAACACATTCACCGTCAAGCACAAGAATATTTACAAATGACTTTTCATCGGCACTGAGCCTTGCAGAACTTTCAATATCAAGGGAATGTACGGTAAAATACTCGCAGGAAGCAAGAAGCTTCTTTTTCCAGCCATCTTCACAGATCACGGGAGCTTCGGGATATGTCTTTGCGGGACCGAGCTTAGTTACATCAACAGCCTTGTCAATATGGAGCTGTCTTGGCTTGCCATCAGCACCCACACGTCCGTAATCGTATATGCGGTATGTAGTGTTGGAATTCTGCTGTATCTCGGCAATAAGTATTCCCTTGCCAATCGCATGAAGTGTGCCTGCTTCTATGAAGAATACATCACCCTTTTTAACGGGAACGGAGTTTGTCACCTCAAGAAGCGTATTGTTTTCAATGCGCTTGCGGAATTCCTCCTTTGTGATATTCTCCTTGAAGCCATAGAGAAGAGAAGCACCTTCATCGCAGTCAACGATATACCACATTTCCGTTTTTCCGTATTCACCCTCGACTCTCTGAGCGTATTCATTGTCAGGGTGCACCTGAACGGAAAGATTGTCCTTTGCGTCAATAAGCTTGATAAGGATAGGGAAATTCTCAAATCTGCCACAGTTAGAGCCGAGAACGCCTCTGCCCTGCTTTTCTATATATTCGGCAAGAGTAAGCCCTGCAAATTCACCGTTTTCAACCACCGAGTTTCCGTCCTTATGACAGGAAAGCTCCCAGCTCTCGGCTATTTTTTCAAAATCGCAGTCCTTTCCAAAATCATCACGAAGTCTTGTTCCGCCCCAGAGATAGTCCTTGAAAGCGGGTTTTAGCTTGATAGGATACATGGGATATTACTCCTTTTTTCATAATTTTGCTTACATATCATAACACAAAAACGCAAATTTGTCAATTACAGGAACTATTTCTTGTACTTGTCCTTGACCTCGCTGTATGTCTTGCAGAATCGCTGATACTGTATCTTGCCGTTATTTCTTTCGGCGATATTATCCTCGACCTGAGGGTCAAAAACATATGCAGTACCGTTTATATTGATCTCGACCCATTCGTGACCCGTGTAGCCTCCGCCGCTTTTATGGGTCTGACCGCTGATCATTTTTGCGTCAAAGCCGAGATACCTCATCATTGCCATAAATACAAAGCTGTAATCGGAGCAAACGCCGATCTTTTCGTTTATCACGCAGTCAACACTGAGATAATTACCGAAGCCCCCGTGGTCATAGCTTGTGTTCTTAATTATCCAGTCATAAACAGCCTTGACCTTTTCATAGTTTGTTTCCTTGTTTTTGGTGATGCTTGAAAGCTTCTTTTTCAAGAGCTTATCGGCGTCCTTCTCGGAAAAATCGGAACCCCAGTATCTGGAGAACAGCTCGCTGTTAAGACCGTATTCATCCTTTCCGTCAGCAAGAAAATAGTCGGGTTCAAGCTCAGCGGAATTAAGAATGCCCTTTATATCACCGGGCTTGACGCTGCTGCTCTGTGAAGAGGAGGAGCCTTTGCCTTTAAGGACTCCTACGTCTGAAAATGTGTATTTCTTACCATTAATAGTAACGGTACCCGTTACCATAATGCCGTTTGACTTGAAATAATAAGTTTTTCCCTTTATTTTCTTCCAGCCGGAAACTCTTTTGCCGTCCGAACCGAAATAGCAGTAACCCTTTTTGGTTTTGAGCCACCCGGTATACATTTTGCCGTTTTTATCAAAGTAATATACGCTGCCGTTTATCTTATTAAGCCCCGTAAGCTTTTTTCCATCGGAATCGGTATAATAATATCCGCTGTCGGTTTTATGCCATTGCGCGGAAACGGGGACCGCAAAAACGCTGCTCATGATAAGTGAAGCGGATAAGATCGCCGCTATTCTTTTAAGTGCTGTATTTTTCAAGCCATCACCCCAAATTTTTTATATAAATCATTATACAACATACTTTA
>CAMAIG010000234.1 GCA_945835085.1 uncultured Ruminococcus sp.
ATTCTATGAGAAACGGCTTCAATACATACGTTACCGAGCCGCAAAACAAAATAATTTCTGCGATCTTCCCAACGAGTTGGCTGCAGCGGCTCGCTGCTCAGCTGCGGTTTTCCTTTTCGATCATATTTTCGCCGCAGTACATTTTTCTGAGCTTGGGCTTTTCGATCTTGCCCGTTGCATTTCTGGGGACCTCAGCAAAAATTATCTTCTTAGGACGCTTGTAGCGGGGCATTCCCAGGCAGAATTCGTTTATCTCCTCCTCGGTGCAGGAAACGCCTTGCTTCAGCTCAACTATCGCAGCGGCGATCTCGCCCAGGCGCTTATCGGGCAGACCGATAACAGCCACGTCCTTTATCTTGTCAAACTTGCTCATGAAATTCTCTATCTCAACGGGGTAAAGATTTTCGCCGCCGCTGATGACAACGTCCTTTTTGCGGTCAACAAGGAAGATAAAGCCGTCCTCGTCCCGACGAGCCATATCTCCCGTCCAGAGCCAGCCGTCGTGAAGGACCTCTGCCGTTGCCTCGGGATTATTGTAATAGCACTTCATTACGCCGGGACCCTTTACAGCAAGCTCGCCCACATCACCGTCGGGAACTTCCTCGCCCTTTTCGTTAATGATCTTGACCTCCCAGCCGTATCCGGGGATTCCGATAGCGCCCACCTTATGTATATTCTCCACACCGAGATGCACACAGCCGGGGCCGATAGACTCGCTCAGACCGTAGTTTGTGTCATACTGATGATCGGGGAAATAATGCTTCCAGCGGTTGATAAGGCTCTGGGGAACGGGCTGTGCTCCTATGTGCATGAGCCTCCACTGTGAAAGATCGTAATCCTTGGGGTCAATGGTGCCGTTGTCGATGGCTTCAAGGATATCAAGCGCCCAGGGCACCAGCAGCCAAACGATAGTGCATTTCTCGCTTGAAACGGTGCTGAGAATGGTTTCGGGGCTTACACCCTTGAGAAGCACCGCACGGCTTCCCGAAAGAAGGCTGCCGAACCAGTGCATCTTGGCACCTGTATGATAAAGCGGGGGTATGCAAAGGAAAACGTCGTCCTTTGTCTGTCCGTGATGCTTCTGCTCCACCTTGCAGGAATGCATAAGGCTGCGGTGGGAATGAAGGATAGCCTTGGGAAATCCCGTGGTTCCCGATGAGAAATAGATAGCAGCGTCATCGTCATCTGTAATTGTTATGCCGGGAGAAACGCTTGCACAGTTGGAAGCAAGCTTGTCATAATCCTCGGCAAAGGAAGGACAGTCGCCGCCTACATAGAAAAGTATCCTGTTGGCGCTGATATCCTCTGCGATAGTTTCTATTCTTCCGATAAATTCGGGTCCGAAAACCAGCACATCTGCCTCGGCAAGATCAAGACAGTATTTTATCTCCTCGGAGCTGTATCTGAAATTCATAGGCACCGCAAGAGCGCCTGTTTTGAGGATACCGAAATAGATAGGGAGCCATTCAAGGCAGTTCATCAGGAGAATAGCTACCTTGTCGCCCTTCTTTACGCCTCGGCTGATAAGCAGCTGAGCAAAGCGGTTAGCCTTTTCGTTAAAAACGTTCCATGTGATCTCACGGCGATAGCACAGCGAGGACGTGGGCTGGATAAGATCGTAATCCTTCCACAAAACACGGCGCTTTTCAACTATCTGAGGGTTTATCTCCACAAGGCTCACATCGCTGCCGTACTTACGGGCATTTTCTTCAAGAATTTCTGTGATTGGCATAGTATATTCCTCGCTTGCATTATTTATCCTTCAGCGTGTGCTGACCCAGCACACGCTGACTGTCTGTATTATTGTAATATATTTTGTAAAAAAATGCAAGGATTTTGTCTTATTTTTTGCACAATATACAATATTCCCCCATATTTTTTAGAAGCTCCCATAAAAACCCGCCGTGGAGTACCATAATATCACTAAACGCCGACGACAAAATTCGATATATTTGTCTAATTGACTTTATAGGTATTTTCTGCTATAATGAAAAATGATTTATTGCTTTAAAGCTTGTCACCGTTTAAGAACTAAATCACTGCAACGGCAAAGCTTTAAACGCATGATGAAAGGAAGATATATTATGATGTACGCAATACTGATAATATACCTTGTCATAATGATCGGCATTGGAGTATATTGTCACAAAAAGACCTCCTCCGTATCGGACTTTGTCCTGGGCGGAAGAAATATCGGCGGCTGGTTCACCGCATTTGCATACGGCACCTCCTATTTCTCGGCGGTGGTTTTCATTGGCTATGCAGGACAGTTCGGCTGGAGCTACGGCGTTTCCGCCGCATGGATAGGCATAGGAAATGCGATCATCGGCTCCATGCTCGCCTGGATAATTCTCGGCAAGCGCACAAGAGTCATGACAAAGCAGATGGGCGCCTCTACCATGCCCGAATACTTTGAAAAGCGCTATAATTCAAAATCCCTTAAAACAGTTTCCGCTCTTATAGTGTTTATTTTCCTCATTCCCTATACCGCATCGGTATATAACGGTCTTTCAAGGCTTTTCGAAATGGCGTTCAATATTCCCTATTCCGCCTGCATCATAGGCATGGCAGTGCTTACAGCGGCATATGTTATCCTGGGCGGATACAAGGCTACCGCTATCAACGATTTTATCCAGGGAATAATAATGCTTGTGGGCATTGCAGCCGTTGTTCTCTGCGTAATTAACACCAAGGGCGGATTATCCTCTGCACTTGACCAGCTGGGCGCTATCTCCGACAAGGACGTTCCCGAGAACACTCTCAATTCCCTCTTCGGACCCGACCCCATAAACCTTATAGGCGTTGTGATCCTCACCTCTCTCGGCACATGGGGACTTCCTCAGATGGTGCAGAAATTCTACGCTATCAAGGACAATGACGCTATCAAGAGAGGTACTGTCATCTCAACTATCTTTGCAGTGATCGTTGCAGGCGGCTCCTATCTCATGGGTGGCTTCGGCAGACTTTACGGTGCTGCAGACCAAGTGCTTGCAGAGGCAACAGGCAGGGCATTCATTCAGAAGGGCGGCAACGGCAAGCTCATGTTTGACACTATCGTTCCCGAAATGCTGAGGGCTGCTCTTCCCGAGGTGCTTATCGGAATAGTGGTTGTTCTGGTGCTTTCCGCTTCCATGTCCACACTTTCCTCACTGGTACTCACATCTAGCTCCACACTTACCATCGACCTTATCAAGCCTGCAATGAAGGCAGGCATGGACGAGAAAAAGCAGGTATTTGTCATGAGGATATTTATTGCTGCTTTCCTCCTGCTCTCCGTAATCATTGCACTTAATCCCAATACATACATCTCAACCCTTATGTCAATATCCTGGGGTGCGCTTGCGGGTGCATTCCTTGCTCCCTTCATGTACGGACTTTTTTCCAAGAAGGTCACAAAGGCAGCTGTATGGGCAAGCTTCATCAGCGGTGTTGGCATCACAGTGATCCACATGGTAATTTTCAGCCTGGGCTTCTTCCCCGAGGCTACAAAGGCTGCAGCTTCTCTGAAGCTCAACATGGCATCCCCTATCAATGCAGGCGCTATCGCTATGATAGTGGGACTTATCATAGTTCCCGTTGTAAGCTCCTTTACAAAGGTGGAGGACACCAGGTCTGTTGAAGAGCTTTTCGACAAGTGCAGCAAGGAGATATGACCATAATATCCCGATAACAGCAAAGCCTGAGAGGTTAAAATCGACCTCTCAGGCTTTCTTAATGCATTGTATTATTTGTTCTTGTCGTAAATTATCATCAGACGCTTTAGCATAAGATCATCGTCAAGGATGATGTTGTTTATGCAAAG
>CAMAIG010000235.1 GCA_945835085.1 uncultured Ruminococcus sp.
ACGTTTTTGACAAAGCAATATTTGCATAAGATTGTGCAATATATAACACTGAAATAATGATACAATATTATTATAACACTAATGCTGCAGATTTTCAAGACCTGCAGCATCATTGACCCCTATTTGTAATAATTTTGTAAGGGGAGCGCCCCTTTGCTATTCGGTCGGCATAATGAAAATATGCGGCTCTGTACCGAAAATTACATCTTTGCCATTACTTTCTAAGAGTGAGCCAAACCATTTCCCGCAATGCTCTTAACAGCAAGAACGAGCCTTAAAACCTCCTCCTTTGAATTAAAGCAGGAAGGAGCAAACCTCACGCCGCCGTCGGGGAAGGTGCCCGCAGCCTTGTGACCAAGCCCCGAGCAGTGAAGCCCCGCTCTTAGAGCAAAGCCCCGCCTGTCAAGCTCCGCAGCGGTTTCCTCGGGGAGAAGGCCGTCAATATTAAAGAGAACAATGGGCAGATACGCACCGCCCTCCTCCCTGTATATCCTGACCCCGTGAACATCAGAAAGAGCGGAAACAAAAACGCCGCACATCATTTCCTCGTGAGCATGGATATTCTCCATGCCAACTCGGCTGATAAAGTCGATACCCGCTCCCACGGAAAGAATGCCGGGAGTATTTACCGTACCGCTTTCAAGCCCCTCGGGCAGGAAGGGGGTCTGAGCAAGCTCCATAGAGGTGCTGCCCGTGCCGCCTTCCATAATGTGATAAAGAGGAAACCTCCCGTCGGTGATGAGCAAGCCCGTTCCCGCAATGCCGAAAAGCCCCTTGTGACCGGGCATACACAGGATATTGATGCCGTCGGCAAGACTGACGGGAAGCACCCCGCAGACCTGAGCGCCGTCAGCAATAAAGCAGATGTCATGCCTTTTGCATATGTCGCCGATAATTTTCCATGGCAGAAGCCTTCCCGTAACATTGCTGCCGAGAGTGGAAATGATAGCCTTGGTCTTTGGAGTAATAAGCCTTTCAAAGCTTTTGGCAGTTTCAAGGTCATCGCTGCCGATGTGAGCCACAGAACAGGAAAGAGAGCGGCTCGTAAGCTCATAAACAGGTCTTGCCACAGAATTATGCTCGTAATCGGAAATAATAACGTGAACATTGTTTCCCGCACGCATATCCTGCTCAAGCAGCCCCTTAATGGCAAAATTCAGGCTGTGAGTGCAGTTTGAGGTAAAAATCACATTTTCGGGGCTGCCGCCGAACATATCCGCCGCCTTTTCCCTGACCCTGTACACAGCCTCCGCAGCGGCAGCAGAGAGCCTGTGACCGCTTCTTCCGGGGTTGCCGCCGTAAATGGTCACAGCGTCTGTAACAGCCCTTTTAACGCAAGGGGGCTTAGGGAAGCTTGTAGCAGCGTTATCGAAATATATCACATACCATCAGTCCTTCCGCCGAACTCGCCTATGGTCTTGTAAGCCAGATCGTTTTTTTCAAGGATAGCAGAAAGCCTGTCGGCAGGGGCAGCAGCAACAACGCTGTAACCGCAGCCGCCCGCTATATTTCTTGGAGTGCGCCTGATCTCAGCGCTTATCCCGTATTTGCTGAATAACGACTTTGCCTTATTTGCAAGAGTGACCGAAGCAAAGGCGATAATGTGCTTTTCCACACAGATCTTCCTTTCAAGGCATGGTATTATACGCCGTAAATGAATGTAGCGCAAATTGCCTTGATTATTATATTCGGGATAAGGAAAAAGTGTTAATTTTCAAAAACCTCTTGTAATTATGGAAAAAATGTGGTAATATAAGAAAAAATAAAACGATTACATTTTTGAAAGCAAATTATAATTAATCCAAATAAGGAGGACAAAATGAAAAAATCAAACCTATCAAAAGCAATGACCGCATTGGCACTTGCCCTGTCAATGGCGCTTAGCGGCTGCGGGGGCAGTGCGGGAAATGCAGGCACCGAAAGCACAGCTTCCCCCGAAAGTGCGGGAGCTTCGGAAAGCACCGCAGCCTCGGAAGCAGCAGCAGACGCTGACCGAAACAAAATGCCCGACGAGAATAACCTCACCTCCCTTGAGGTCATCAGGCTCATGGGCAACGGCATAAATCTCGGCAATACCCTTGAAGCCTATAACCACAAAAGCTATGTGGGCGGAGCCAATCCCGACGGCTTTGAAACAGGCTGGGGACAGCCCTATACAAAGCCCGAAATGATACAGGACATGAAGGACGCAGGCTTTGATACCATAAGAATACCCGTAGCCTGGACAAACGGAATGAATTTCGAAAGCGGCGATTACACCATAGATGAGCGTCTTATGAGCCGAGTTGAAACGGTAGTGAACTATGCCCTTGATGCGGATATGTACGTCATCATCAACGACCACTGGGACGGCGGCTGGTGGGGAATGTTCGGAGCCGAGGATCAGGCGACCCGTGACAAGGCAATGGAGATGTATAAGTCCATGTGGACTCAGATCGGCGAGCGTTTTGCGGATTATTCCTGCAAGCTTATTTTCGAGTCTGCAAACGAAGAGCTTGGCGACCGCCTCAACGACAAAGACATAACAGGCTCCAAGGGCGTTCTCAGCACCAACGAGTGCTATGAAACGGCTAACATGATAAACAGCGAGTTTGTAAAGCTTATCCGTTCCCTGGGAGGAAACAATCCTCAGCGATTCCTGCTGATAGCAGGCTATAATACGGACATCACCAATACCTGTGATGACCGCTTCAAAATGCCCGAGGACAGTGCAGACAGCAAGCTTCTCTTGTCGGTGCATTACTATACACCCTGGGACTACTGCGGAACAGACAGTGTAAATCAGTGGGGCTCACCAACGAACTATGAGCAGCAGAACGAGCTTATGGAAAAGCTCAGCAAATTTTCCGAGCAGGGCTACGGCGTAGTTATCGGAGAATATGCTGTAATGATGAAAAGCGGAGGCATAAAGCCCGATACGGATAAATTCTATTCAAACCTGCTTGATAACTGTGACCTTTACGATTTCTGCCCTGTGCTTTGGGACTGCAGCAATTTCTATAAGCGCACCGCAGGCAAGACCTCGGACGAAGCCCTTGCCGAGCTGTTTCTCTCCCGCAGATACGAAAACGAGAAGAGCACTTCCACCGAGGATATAAAATCCGCAGCTAAAGCAAGGATAGAGGAGAATTATAAGAAGGCAGAGGAGGAGCAGTCAGATGGCATAGAATTCCCCGCCTCCGATGATACCTCGGTAGCATGGATAATGTTTGCCAGCGGCGACTATGGAATCTCTTACTGCGTAGGCGATATATACGACCCCACAAACATGACCACAGGAGTAAAAGCCCAGAACGCACTTATCACAGGAGAGGGTACATATACAGTAAGCCTTGATTTCTCCGAATGCGGCCTGGCATCGGGCGTTACCTTCTCAGCCCTTGGAATATCGAACGGCGAAACCTTCTATCCGGGATATATCATTGACATCGAGGAGATACTGATAAACGGCGAAGCAAGAGAGCTTGCAGGCAAGGAATACACCTGCTCCGACGACAGCGTCTGCACAAGAGTAAACCTCTACAATGCATGGGTATCAAACGTGCCCGATACCACAAGAACCCCCGACGGCAGCTCAGCAGACTGCTCCGCAACCATTCTCCCCGTCAAGAATAAGGAAAAGATAAAGACCATCTCCGTAACCTTCAAATTAATAGCACCGTAACAAAAAACCGCCATAGCACAAAAAGCCATGGCGGTTTTGTCTGTCGAAAAATTTACATAAAAATCCGAACAAACAAACGCAAGTTAAAAGTTTCGTCAACCTTTTCCAAAGGTTGCGGG
>CAMAIG010000236.1 GCA_945835085.1 uncultured Ruminococcus sp.
GAGGAAAAGGTGCGTGAGAGCAACGAGCTTCGTGAGGCGAAAAATATTGCCGAGCAGGCAAACCGTGCAAAGAGCGATTTCCTTGCAAATATGTCCCACGAGATACGCACGCCTATCAATGCCATCATGGGCATGAACGAAATGGTGCTTCGTGAGAGCAAGGACGAGGTGATAAGAGATTATTCGCTGAATATTCAGAATGCAAGTAAAACTCTGCTTTCACTTATCAACGATATTCTCGACTTTTCCAAGATCGAAGCAGGAAAAATGGAGATCATTCCCGTTACATATGATACTGCAGTCCTTTTGAATGATGTTGTAAATATGATAGACATCAAGGCAAAGCAGAAGCAGCTGGAGTTTCGTGTTGATATCGACAGCACGATACCCTCCATGCTGTACGGCGACGAGGTCAGAAATCGTCAGATAATTGTAAATCTGCTGAACAATGCAGTTAAATATACCAAGCAGGGCTATATTAAGCTCAGTGTAACGTCAATCCGTGATGAGGACAGGTTTACTCTCAGAATCCAGGTTTCCGACAGCGGCATCGGCATAAAGGAGGAAGACCTGAAAAATCTCTTTGAAGGCTTCCGTCGGCTTGATCTGGAGCAGAACCGCAATATTGAGGGCACAGGTCTGGGACTTGCCATAACCCAGCGGCTTGTTGAGCAGATGAACGGCCGCATGGAGGTTTCAAGCATATACGGTGAAGGCTCCGTATTTACGGTGTATCTTCCCCAGAAAGTACAGGATGAACGGCCTGTAGGCGATTTCAGGAAGCATCTTGAGGAAGTGGCAAAGAAGCAGACAGAGTACAAGGAAAGCTTCACCGCCCCCGATGCAAGGGTGCTGGTCGTTGATGATAACGAAATGAATCTTGCGGTTGTAAAGGCGCTTCTTAAAAAGACTCAGATCGGGGTAACCTTATGTATGAGCGGCAGGGAATGTCTTGAGATCACAGAAAAAGAGTCCTTTGACATTATACTTCTTGACCATATGATGCCCGAAATGGACGGTATCGAAACTCTCCAAAGATTAAAGGCAGCGAATAACAAATGCAGTAATGTGCCTGTGATCGCACTTACCGCAAATGCCATCGTGGGAGCAAGGGCAGAATATATAAGTGCAGGATTTTCCGATTACCTTTCCAAGCCTATTGAAGGCAGCTCTCTTGAAAAAATGCAGCAAAAGTATATCCCAAACAGCAAGCTTAACAGAGGTACAAAGGAAACACCTGCGCCTTCTTCCGAAGCCAAAACGGAAGAAAAGAAAGCTGCCGCCTGCATCAACCGTCAAAAGGGTATGCAGTATTGCGGCGGTGATGAGAGCCTGTATCTGGAAATGCTGGAACTGTTCATCGAAAGCTATGATAAAACATACAGAAATATAAATGAAGCACTTGCCGCCGAGAACTGGAAAAACTACACCGTATATGTACATGGATTAAAATCATCCTCATTGACCGTGGGAGCAGAGCTGCTGTCTGCGGGTGCAAAGGAGCTTGAATTTGCGGGCAAGGATATCACTGCGGGCAAGGATACCGAAGAAAGGATAGCCTTTATCAAGGAGCATAACGGCAGAGTTATGGATATGTTAAAGGCGGTCGTGTTTGAAGCTCGGAAAATGCTCGGCAAATAACATTTCGTGAAATATTTCGTCTGTAATGCAACAGCGTTTCCATAAGCAGCGGCAATAAGATGTTTTTTGCTTCACCGATCAGCTAAAATAAATGCTCGGTGAAGCATATTTATTACCGAAAATCAATGTATTTTTATATTGTTTTTTGCAAAATCACAAAAATTATCTTGATTTTTTAAAAAAATATGTTATAATAGTAAATGTATTATGTTATTTTGAGATCGGACTATAAAATTTTATGCTGAGGGGGCTTATTTATCCTATGAGAAAAAAACTAAATAAGCGAATAATGATCGCCTGTGCGGCGTCCGTTGTATTTATGCTTACCGTCATGTTCATTGTGCTGTCGGGGGTCATGGAGGCAACTGCTCGGAATACCTCCGAAACAAGAATAAACGACGTAATTGAGAAGCTGGCAGACATTGAAACCGAAACTGCCGAGCTGACAGATCAGCTGAATTCGGAGTATATTGCCAAGGCAGACGCTTTTGCGGAAATGATACTTCTTGACCCCTCGATCATAGAGGATCAGGCTGCCCTCAGCGAGATTACAGAAATGCTTGGAGTGGACGAGCTTCATGTTACCGATGAAAAGGGTGTTATATGGTGGGGCACAGTTCCCGATTACTATGGCTTTGATTTCAGTTCAAGCGATCAGACCAAGCCCTTCCTTCCAATTCTGACTGATCCATCTGTTAAGATCGCACAGGAGCCGCAGCCCAACGGTGCAAGCGGCAAGCTGTTTCAGTACATAAGCGTTGCTCGTAAGGATTCCACTGGTATCGTACAGATAGGAAACGCTCCCGAAAGACTCCAGACTCAGCTGGAGAGAAACAGCATTGACAATGTGCTTGAATCCTTTTCCGTTGGAAGCACAGGCTATGTTATGGCAATTTCCAAGGAAGACGGACTTGTTGCCGCTCACCCCGATAAGACTCTTATCGGTACGGCTGCCGCTGACGCAGGCGTTTCCGAAAAGCTTATGAATGGTGCCGACGGCGTTTTCTGCAAGATCGCAGGCACCAAGGTTTACTGCATGACAGGGGAAACCGATGATTATATAATCATTTCCGCGATCCCTAAGAATGAGGTTTACAACGGAAGAACTATCCTGATGTTAATTACCGATGTTATTGCTGTAATAATGCTGCTTATTATTGTTCTGATAATAAACAGCTTTATCCAAAAGGTCATTATCAAGGGCATCGAAAATATTCTCGGCAAGCTTGATACTGTTGCCGAGGGTGAAATGAATGTGGAATTTGATGTTCGCACCTGTCCCGAATATTCGACTCTCAGCGACCGAATAAACACCATGCTCGCAAGCATCAGACAGAATATTGATGATACCGTGAGAGTTAACCGTGAGCAGCAGCGCATATTCGCTCAGGTAACGGAAATATCCTCCGATATCGGCAGTCAGTCCAAGGAGATGCAGGAGGTATCCACAGTTCTTTCCGACGGTTCGTCAACTCAGGCTGCTACGGTAGAAGAGCTTTCCGCTTCCTTTGCAGCGATCACTCGTCAGATAAATGAAAGTGCACAGTCGGCAGCTAATGCAGGAAAGATTGCCTCCGAAACTGCCCGCACACTTGAAGCAGGCTCGGAAAAAATGAACGAGATGCAGCACGCAATGCGAAGGATAGAGGAATCCTCGGGCAAGATAAGCCACATTGTTAAAACTATCGAGGATATCGCATTCCAGACAAATATCCTTGCTCTTAATGCGGCAGTTGAGGCAGCAAGAGCAGGTCAGCACGGAAAAGGCTTTGCAGTTGTTGCAGACGAGGTCCGTAATCTTGCAACAAAGAGTGCGGAAGCTACCAAGGGAACAGCAGCGCTCATTGATGAAACCCTGGAGGCAGTTGCAGACGGCAGCAGATTGGCAGACGAAACCGCCGCTCAGCTTCGTATTATGATGGAGGGCGTTCAGGAAAGCAACAAGATAATCGACGGCATAGCTGCTGCGTCTGAGGAGCAGGCAGCTTCCTTCGGACAGGTTTCCGACAGTATGAATCACATTTCGGGAATTGTTCAGCAGAATGCTCAGATATCGGCAAATGCGGCTTCTACCGCAGGCAAGCTTGATGATCTTGCACGTTCTCTTGAAAAGGTATTCAAATAAAA
>CAMAIG010000237.1 GCA_945835085.1 uncultured Ruminococcus sp.
ATATAGTCCCGGGGATTAAGCGCTTGCCGCGGGACGAGTAAGGATAAAGGAGGAAAAAGAATAATGTGCTTCGGTTTTGATTTCAACTGCATTCTCGATCTTTTCAGAAAGTGCTTCGGCTAAGCTTTATAGGCTTACAGCCTTATCAACATAATTAGCTTTTAAAGAACATAGGCTCCTCCATGCTTCGTTTCACTGCGGAGCATGGAGGAGCGTTTTTTTTGCAAAAACGTATTGAAAAAATATTTGTATTCCGTTATAATAGTAATTGACATATTTGATAGATAATATTTACAGGATGTGGGATAATGCGCAAGAATATCAAAATGGAGGATATCGCAGAACGCTTAGGGATTAGCATTGCAGCCGTATCAAAGGCACTTTCGGGAAAAAGCGGCATAAGCGACGCTCTCAGAGATGCTGTCAGGCGTACTGCCGATGAGCTTGGGTATTCGTATAATGTGAGAAAAAGCAAGTCAAATGCTCATTCAACAGGCAATATCTGTGTGCTTGCTTCATCAAGATTTATTGATGCTGATTCATTTTATCTGAAATATTATAAGCATATTTCTTCCCAGCTTCAGAGCAGAGAAAGGTATGCGGTGTTCAACACTGTTTCCGTCCGTGACGAGGAGGAGCTTGTATATCCTCGGATATTGTCCGACGGAAAGGCAGACGGGATAATCATTCTCGGTCAGCTGTCAAGAGAATATATCGAGCTTATTTCTTCGGGTGATATACCCTCTGTTTTTCTGGATTTTTACGATGACCGCAAGGATATAGACTGCATTATCAGCGAAAGCTTCTATGCTTCATATGATATTACCAATTACCTTATAAATATTGGTCACAGAAAGCTTGCATTCGTAGGCTCAGTAAATGCAACAAGCTCTATCCGGGACAGATGCCTCGGATATGTCAAATCTCTCACGGAGCATGGTATTCATGTGAGCAGGAATTATATTCTGGAGGACAGGGGAACAGATGGAATGACTATCCCCGTTAAGCTTCCCGTGGATATGCCCACAGCCTTTGTCTGCAACTGTGACAGCACGGCCTTTGAACTTATCAAGCAGCTGAAAAAGGAAGGGTACAGAGTGCCTCAGGATATTTCCGTAACAGGCTTTGACAATTCTGTATATTCCGATATGTCAGAGCCAAAAATCACAACAATAGAAGTCAGCACGGAGCAGATGTCGAGAATAGCTGTGGATACGATACTGAAAAAAATCGAATCACCGGGCTATACCGTCGGACGAATACCCGTCAGTGGAAAGATACTGTATAAAAGCTCTGTGAGGGCAATAAAATAATAACTTTTCGGGAGAACTTTATGGAAAAAAATGTCAGGGACTCATATGCAGAGCAGGTCCATGTGCTTACACAGGCAAATATGAATGGCTATAACCGTCTTTTCGGCGGTCAGCTTATGGAATGGATAGATGTGGTAGCGGCTGTGGTGGCAAGACGTCACTCGGGGAATAATGTTACAACCGCAGTAGTTGATACCCTTAGCTTTAAAGCACCTGCACACCCCAATGATACGCTGCTTGTAAGAGGGCATATAACTCATGTGGGCAATTCATCAATGGAGGTCTGTGTTAAGACCTATGTGGAAAATCTTGACGGAACAAGAAAGCTGATAAATACCGCATATCTTGTAATGGTAGCTCTTGATGAAAATGAAAAGCCTGTCAAGGTGCCGGGATTAAGGCTTGAAAATGACAACGAAAGAGAAGAATGGCAGGCAGCGGAAAAAAGAGAGGCTCTAAGAAAACAGCGCAGAGCGGAAAAATTCTGATACTCTACAGATAAACATATTGCAGCGAATGATTTTCATCGAGAAAGGAGCATTTATGAAAAGATATAAAAGGATATTTACAATTGTGATAGATTCTCTGGGAATAGGGGAGATGCCCGACGCCGCCGAATATAATGATAAGGGTACCGATACCTTAGGGCATATCTCGGGAGCTGTTGAGAATTTCTGCATTCCTAACCTTGTAAAGCTCGGACTTTCAGATCTTCACCAATTAAAGCAGTATGGCGGTGAGAAAGCTCCCTTAGGCTGTTATACCGAGCTTTATGAAGCAAGCACGGGAAAGGATACCATGACAGGACACTGGGAAATGATGGGGCTTCATATAACAAAGCCATTCAAGACCTTTACGGATAACGGTTTTCCGAAAGAGCTTATTGACGAGCTTTCAAGAAGGACGGGCAGAACTGTTATAGGCAACAAAAGCGCTTCCGGTACGGCAATTCTTGATGAGCTTGGGGAGGAAGAGATTGAAAAGGGACATATGATAGTCTATACTTCTGCGGATTCGGTGCTGCAGATATGCGGAAACGAAGAAACCTTTGGTCTTGATGAGCTTTATCGCTGCTGTGAGATAGCCCGTGAGATAACCATGAAGGACGAATGGAAGGTCGGACGTGTAATAGCCCGTCCCTATACGGGCAGAAAAAGAGGAGAATTTGTCAGAACAAGCAACCGTCATGATTATGCCTTGAAGCCCTATGGAAAAACAGCCCTCGACGCACTGAAAAATGCAGGGCTTGATGTGATCTCCGTGGGAAAGATATCGGATATTTTTGACGGAGAGGGTATCACCGAGTCAAATAAATCAAAAAGCTCTGTCCATGGCATGGAGCAGACCATAGAGATCGCAAAGCGGGATTTTACTGGCTTGTGCTTTGTAAATCTTGTGGACTTTGACGCACTGTGGGGACACAGGAGAGATCCCGAAGGCTATGCAAAGGAGCTTGAAAAATTTGATGTTAAGCTTGGTGAGCTTCTTCATATCCTGCGAGAAGACGACCTGCTTATTATTACCGCAGACCACGGAAACGACCCCACTCATAAAGGCACAGATCATACGAGAGAAAAAGTCCCGTTTATAGCCTATTCGCCCTCAATGAAAAATCACGGCAGAATAGATGAGGAGCATACTTTTGCTGTAATAGGTGCAACTATTGCAGATAATTTCGGAGTGAAAATGCCCGAGGGAACTATCGGTCATTCGGTTCTCGGAAAAATCAGCTGAAACGAGTGCAGAGAAGTAAATATTTTCGGAGGTTAGAAAAATGGATAGAAATGACATACTTAAAAAGGTCGATCACACCCTGCTTTCCCAGTCGGCAGCCTGGGAGGATATAAAGGGCATTCTCGATGATGCCATGAAATACGGGACTGCTTCTGCCTGCATTCCCGCTTCCTATGTAAAAAGGGCAGCGGAATATGTTGCGGGCAGGCTCCCGATCTGTACGGTCATAGGATTTCCCAATGGTTACAGCACCACAGCCGTAAAGGTCTTTGAAACAAAGGACGCTGTAAAAAACGGTGCAGACGAGATAGATATGGTAATAAATATCGGAGATCTTAAGGACAAGCGTTATGATGTCATCGAAAATGAGATCAGGCAGATACATGAAGCCTGTGAAGGACGGATACTAAAGGTAATAATTGAAACCTGCCTTCTCACAGAGGAAGAAAAGATCAAGATGTGCGAAATAGTTACTGCTGCGGGAGCGGAATATATAAAGACTTCCACCGGCTTTTCAGCTTCCGGTGCCACCTTTGGAGATGTGATCCATATGAGACAGTATTCCGGCAGCAATGTTGATGTTGGTATTGACGGAAGGCTTCCCGGTGCCGGTGGCGGCGGCGGATCCGCGATTCGTTACACAAACTCGGAGGATGGCACAGACACGTTCCGCGCCGGTTATGGCAAAGCTGGCCTGTGCGGCATCATG
>CAMAIG010000238.1 GCA_945835085.1 uncultured Ruminococcus sp.
TTTCTTTTAAAAGAAAAAGCAAAGCGCAAACCCGGGAATTATTATTTTTTTCTCGGCTGTAATAATCGTCAGCATTGTTCTTATGGTCAAAAATGGCGATACGGAGTCCTTGGAAACCATCAACAGCGTTACAGATGATCTTAGGGTAAGTACCGAGCTTACCGACCCTGAGCCTACATATCAGCGTGATATTGATTATCAGCCCGAGGCAGAAATTATTACAAGCGAAACCGAGAACACTGTTCTGCCCGAGGGCATCACAGCGATGTCTGATGAAACCGACGAAACGGAAGCTATATCCGATGAAACTCAGGAAACATCAACGGTTACAAGCAGAACAATTATCACCAGCAGACAGCGAAAGGAATATGACAGCAATGCTGTTTATCTTGATATGGAAAATATTCTCCAGAACCCCGAGCTGCCTGTGGGCTGTGAGATCACCGCACTGACTATTCTTCTAAGGCATTACGGCTTTGATGCGGAAAAAACAGATCTTGCAAAAAATTATCTGCCTAAATCCTGGGGAAATCCTCAGACCATTGACGGAAAGCTTTATAAGGACAGCTTCTTTGATTATTTTATCGGAGATCCATTCTCAAAAGGCTACGGCTGCTTCTCCCCCGCTATCGAAAAGGCTGCTAATGCTTATATTTCAGACCATGGCGGCGGATATACGGTCAAGAACATTTCAGGCTGTCATCCCGATACCTTATACGAATATCTCATAGACGGGATACCCGTTCTGTGCTGGGCAACTGACGGCATGATAGAGCCGGAATATTACGAAACATGGTATGACCATGCAACAGGCGAGCAGCTTGAATGGTATCTTAACGAGCATTGCTTCGTTCTTGCGGGATTTAACATAAGCAGCTCAGTTGTTACGCTTAACGACCCCATGAAGGGCATTATTGATTATAACATTGACAAATTTGAAGTCAGATTCAAGCAAATGCATTCACAGGCCATCGTGATCATTCCCGACAGCATCACGCCAAAGGAAACCGAATCGGAAACGACATCTGTTCCCGATACAGAAACCGAAACGGAAGCCACTGCAGTTTGCGAGGAAATACAGGAAACATTTGCCGATACCGAGTCTATAGAAACCGATCCTTTTTACGAGGATTATTACGAACCAACCGAGTACACATATTAAACTGAGCCGCCGCAAAGAAAGCTTTGCGGCGGCTCGTTGTATGTCTGATCAATACTGCTCACTCATATAAAGTGATACTCTTGACTGAATGATAGAAGCAGTTTCATCAGCAGTTTTGCTTCCGTCAAAGAACAGCTGAGCCTCTTCCTTGACAATATTGGAAACGCTTTCATCATATTTCTGAACACGGGTCACAGTTTTTAACAGCTCGATGACCTTATCAACATCTGCCTGAGTCATCTTAGGAAGCTTGATCTCGGTATCGCCTACCCAATAGCTATTATTCTCCTCAACCACATTACCGTTTTCATCGGTATATGTAATGGGGATCGTTGCCTGCTTGCCAAGATTATTCATCTGCTCAATAAGAATGGGGAAATTACCGTTACGGCTTACCCATCTGAGATCTGCATTATCTCCTGCAGTGCTGTCAGAAGAAGCAACTAAGCTGTCACCCGCAGCATAGGGCTTGACCGTTGCACCGCCGTTACCCGAAAAATCCATCTGGTATACAGAATCATTGATAACGCACTTTATGAATTCCCAAGCGCCTTCCTTGAACTTGGATTTACTTGAAACTGCCATCTGACAAGAGAAGTTCAGGCAAGCTCCCGATGCACCTTCCGTATTTATTCCGGGGAAGCCTACAAATACGATATCCTCATCAAAATAAGCATATCTTATGCGATTATAGGATTCAAAATCATAAAGATATGCGTTGTAAAGGAGTGCCTTTCCGTCACGGCAGGCAGTTTCGGATTCCATCCAGTAGTTGGGGTTTTCATTATAAAGAGTATCATAGTCTATCTCAGCGGGATATCCCTTTGCAGTTTCAAGTACCGCCTTGAATTCGGGAGTATCAAAGCTGCAGGTACCCTTTTCATAATCTGTAAAGCCTGAGCTGTTAATTGCCTCCATAAGGAAGCTGCTTCTGTCCATGAGATTGTTTGTGAGTGTTGCACCCTCCTGAAGCTTTGCAAGAGCGGCAGTTGCCTCGTCCATAGTAATATAGGTCTTGTCGCCGATGACAGACTTCTTTCCCGCATAGCCCTGAACGCCGAAGCCTGAGATCATGGAATAGAGCTTGCCGTTGCTTTCAAGAGCCTTTAGCACATTTGGCATGAAGGAATCTCTTGTAAGCTCGGGATCATTATCAATGAACTCGTACAAATCGGTAAAAAGTCCCTTTGAAGCATAGCTGTCATAAGGCATGGAATTGTTGAGCAGCAGGATATCGGGAACATTTCCTGCAAGAAGCTCATTATTGAACTTTGTGAGTGCAGCGGTATAATCGGTTGTATCATTGCTCTCGCTGAAGCTTGTTACATATATAGTATAGTCTTCATTAGTTTTATTGAATTCGGCTATCTGAGAACGGATATTCCAGTCAAGATCGAAGCAGCCAAGTGAAAGTATCTTCTTTTCCTTCACCTCGGACGCATCAATAGGAGAAATGAAGGAAAGAGTTACGCTGCTTGAATCACCATTATAGTTGTAGCCGCAGGTAATGAATGAACCGTCATCACAGATAGTAAAGCTCTGTATCTGAGAATTGTCGATACCAAGGTTAAGCAGATTAAGAACAGGCACATACTCAAGCGTGTCTGCCTTTACAGCTGAAATACCTGTATCGGAGCTTGAATAGCAGAGATATTCACCGCTTCCGGAGTACATATCTCCGGTGTTGGTGGGAAGGATATGCTCCTTGCCGTATCCTTTATTATTGACATCTATTTCGATAAGCTTATAGGTGGAGCTGGTGTCTGAATATTCATATACAGCTACAGCAGGAACGCCCGCATTTGTGAGTATCATGCTGTTCATCCAGCCGTGGTCACTGTCAATCTCGGGAGTTGTGAACAAAACCTGTCCCGAGGGATCAAGCACTCTAACACAGGTACTCATATTGCAGTAAATATATCCCGAGGCATCGACAATATAATTGTTGAAATATCTTCCTGCTTCCTGATCCTCTGTGGTAGAAAGCTGGCCGATATCAATAGAAGAAATCTCTGTTCCATTCGGATCCACAGTTAC
This sequence comes from uncultured Ruminococcus sp., assembly GCA_945835085.1. Lineage (GTDB taxonomy): Bacteria > Bacillota > Clostridia > Oscillospirales > Ruminococcaceae > Huintestinicola. The sequence continues at coordinate 3,200 of CAMAIG010000238.1, forward strand.
AAGACGTGATGAATTCTCACTTTCTCCTGTTACGTCGTCATAAAAACCATGATCGAACATATAGGTGATGTTTCCGTTGTCATCAACGCTAAGACCGCCGTTAACATATCCCCATTCGTTTTCCTTCTCCTGATCAAAAATTGGGAATGTGGAAAGAATTGTTCCGCTCTTATCGAAAGAAATTATCGAATAGTGTCCGAGATACATTCCATCCTTTTCCTCATAGGAGGAGGTCACTGCGTAAAGAATGCCATTCTTATTGGTAATTTTCGAGGATATCTCTGATGCAATGGTAAGGTCTTCCACCTTGTATGAAAGAGTTTTCATAGCTTCAGCCTGGTCAACAATAGCTGTGCCGTTGGAGCTGTCATCATTTTTGCTGCATCCCGCAAATAATGCACAAGCAGAAAAAGCCATCATGCCCGCTGTTAATATGCAGGCAGTACGTCTGAGATTTTTTCTGCCAAAAGAAGTTTTTTTCATTATATATCATCCATCCTTTCCATTAATGGTAGCATAATTATATCATATACTTTCTATAATTTCTACAGTAT
>CAMAIG010000239.1 GCA_945835085.1 uncultured Ruminococcus sp.
TGTGGGAGTTCCCGGGAGGCAAGGTTGAAACGGGTGAAACCAATGAACAGGCAGTTGTTCGTGAGTGTATGGAGGAGCTTGGAGTGACGCTGAAAGTTGACAGCTTCTTTATGGACGTTACTCACGAATATCCCGACAGAACGGTGCATTTATCGGTGTATAACTGTTCACTGACCGACAGTGAGCCTGTTATGCTGGAGCATAATGATATGCGGTGGATTACTGCTTCACAGTGCGGTGAATTTGAGTTTTGCCCTGCCGATGTTGAGATAATTTGCAGATTGACCGATGGAATATAAGGGGAATTATCATGAAAAAACAAATGCTGCAGCATTTACAAGATTATTTATTAGGTCTTGATAAAGGTTTTGCTTTTGAAGCAGGTCCAAAGAGAATACTGATAGATGGAGATCAATATAATATAGATCAATTATTTTACAACTATAAATTAAAGTGTTCTGTACTTATAGATTTGCATAGTATTGCTTAGATGAATGAATCCATTCATTGAAATAATTCTCTTTTGAAAATAAAACACACATACTGACGCATTTGAGCGCACAAAAATACAGTACGGCACATCGTTCTTCTATCCCGTTTCGACGGTGGGTTCCCACGTTTCCGCAGTGCCAAATCACCAGACGGGCAGGGTAACATCTCTTGAAGCAAGGGCAGTCACAGCAATGGCAGGAAGCTTCGGCTATGAGCTTGATCTGAACACTCTTTCCGATGAGGAAAAGCAGGAGGTCAAGGATCAGATAACACGTTTTAAGCAGTACAGAGGGCTTATCCACAACGGGCTTTATTATCGTCTGAGCGACCCGATAAACAGTAAATTTGCACTTTGGGAATATGTTTCCGAGGACAAAAAGGAAGTGCTTGTGCATGGCGTAATTTTCCGCACAGAGCCTAACAGAATGCAGTCAATCGTGAAGCTGAGAGGAATTTTGCCGAACAAAAATTACAGTCTTGAAGGAAGCAATGAAGTGTACAAGGGAAGTGCATTATTAAACGGCGGAATTTTGCTGCCGAAGTCCTGGGGAGATAATTTCCCTGTTGAAATGCATTTTATTTCCGAAAACTGACGGAGGTGCAAAATGAAAAAATTTGATGTAACGGCTCTGGGCGAGCTTCTTATAGATTTTACCGAAAACGGCATTTCCGAAAACGGCAACCCGCTCCTTGAAGCAAATCCCGGAGGTGCGCCCTGCAATGTTCTTGCAATGCTTGCAAAGCTTGGAAAGCGTACCGCATTTATCGGCAAGGTGGGAAATGACAGCTTCGGAAATATGCTGTCCGATACAATAAAAAACTGCGGCATCTTTGCTGACGGACTTATTTTTGATGATACTGTCAGAACAACTCTTGCCTTCGTTCACAAAAAGCCCGACGGCGACAGAGATTTCAGTTTTTACCGTGAGCCGGGTGCGGATATGATGCTGTGTCCCGCCGAGGTAAATGCAGAAATTATTAGCTCATCGAAAATATTTCACTTCGGCACTCTGTCCATGACCCACGAAAACAACAAGGCGGCAACGCTGTATGCTGTTCAAAGGTCAAAGGAAAACGGCGTTCTCATTTCCTTTGACCCAAATCTCCGTGAACCGCTCTGGAAGTCCCTTGACGAAGCAAGGGCGGCTATGAGATACGGCTTTTCCGTCTGCGACATTCTGAAAATATCCGATAACGAGATAGAATTTTTCACGGGTGAATCGGACATAGACAAGGGGGTTGAAGCAATTCGGCGGGAATTTGACATAAAGCTTGTTCTTGCAACTATGGGCAAAAACGGCAGCAAGGCTTACTGCGGTGATGCAGCGGCTTCAATGCCCGCATATGTTAATTCAAATGCTGTGGACACCACGGGAGCAGGCGACACTTTTATGGGCTGCGCTCTGGGATATGTCTGCGATAACGGAATTTCCCTGAATAATGAGCGGCTTTCGGAAATGCTCGACATTGCCAATGCAGCGGCTTCCATAGTCACGGGCAGACGGGGCGCATTAAAGGTAATGCCGTATATAAATGAGATAGAAAACATTATAAAAGCATAATTTTTAAGGCGTACACCGTACCGTTTTGGTATGATGTACGCCTTTATATTACAGTATAAGCTTCAAACTCAACAGCAGCTTTTCGCCTGCTTTTTCCGCAAGCTGCTAAGCCTAATGTCATGACCGAAGCCGGCAGCAAATCAGATTATTTTTATTCTTATTCTTCCTTCTTCTTTAATATACTACATCATATTTGCACTCACGAAGCCATTAATTTTAGGCTCTGTGCAATGACTATTACTTCCTGCATAGTACACTGTGAAGTGCCCCGATAACTTCCTCCATATTTATGGGCTTTGAAATAAATCCGTTCATGCCGCAGTTTTGCGCAGCCTTTCTGTCCTCGTCAAAGGCATTTGCTGTCATAGCGACTATGGGAACAGCGGCAAGAGCCGTATCACTTAACGCCCTTATGCTCTTTGTTGCTTCGTAACCGTTCATAACAGGCATCTGGATATCCATAAGCACAAGGTCATAATCACCGGGCTTTGAGGCAGCTATCCTATCCACAGCTTCTTTTCCGTTTTCAGCAATATCAACAATAAAACCGTATTCACCCAGTATCTCAAATGCTATCTCACGGTTAAGCTCGTTGTCCTCAACAAGCAGCAATTTCTTGCCCTTAAAGTCGGCGGTTTCCTCGGTAACGGGCAGTATTTCTTCTTCGCCCCTAACCTGCTTATGTCCCAGAGCGTTAAGAAGCGAATCTCTAAGATCGGACATAAACATAGGCTTAGAGCAGAATGAAGTTACACCTGCCGCTTTTGCCTCAACCTCAATATCAGACCAGTCATACGCTGTAAGGATAATTATGGGCGTATCATCTCCGAGAGCACGGATCTGTCTTGTGACCTCAATACCGTTCATATCGGGCAGACGCCAATCTATGATATATGCATTAAATGCGTCATTCATTTCAATTGCCTGCTTTGCACGAAGAACGGCTTCCTTTCCCGAAAGAGTCCATTCCGAACGCATACCTATCTGAGCCAGCATTTTTGTCACGCTGTCACAGGTGTTGAAATTGTCGTCCACAACAAGAGCTTTAAGTCCGGGCAGCTCGGCAATTTTTACAATTTCTTTACGTTCAGACTGCAATTTCAGGCACAGATTGATTACAAACTCTGTTCCCTTGTCCTGCTCGCTGTGCACCTCGATCGTTCCGCCCATCATATCAATGATGTTCTTGGAAATTGCCATACCCAGACCTGTACCCTGTATCTTGCTGACGGTGGAGGAACGCTCACGTTCAAACGGCTCAAAAACGTGCTCCGCAAAATCCTGGCTCATGCCGATACCCGTGTCCTTTACACGAATTTCATACAGTCCCTTTCCCTCGGGAGCTTTATGTATCTGAGTGACACGGACTGAAACAGTGCCGCCTGAGGGAGTAAATTTTATGGCGTTGGATAACAAATTAAGCAATACCTGATTGATACGGGTCTTGTCACAGATAACGTCCTCGTCGGAAACGTCAATAACGTCCATGAACAGCTCAAGCTGCTTTGCGTGTATCTGCCCGTTGATAATGGTCTTGATGTCGTGAAGCATATCCGACAGATTTGCTTCCGTTTCATCAAGCTTTATCTTTCCGCTTTCGATACGGCTCATATCAAGGATATCATTTATAAGTGACAGCAGATGATTGCTTGAAGAAAGAATTTTTGAAAGATAATCCTTTACTCTTTCGGTGTTTT
>CAMAIG010000240.1 GCA_945835085.1 uncultured Ruminococcus sp.
CAGCGATATTCGGATTTATTTTCCTTGAACAGATACCCGATATTTTCAGTATTATTGGATACGTTATTATTATCGGCACTGCTGTGGTGAAATGGTATCTTACAGTTAAAAAACCCGAGATCAGATAAAAACGAAGGGACTGCTGTTATTTTCAGCAGCCCCTTCGCTTTTAAAAGGGAGAATATGAAAATTAATTATTCGGCGTCATCAGTCTTTGCGTCATCAACTACCTCGATATTGATCTCTTCGTTGATCTCAACAGTGTCCTCGTGGTCGATAACCTCCTCCTCGGGAGTTTCAACGGGAGGCTCGGGCTTTTCGATCTTAGCGCCGCACTTGCCGCAGAAATCATTTTCGATAGGACATTCAGCGCCGCAGTTTCCGCATACGGATACGCCCTTGATAGCTCTTAATTGCTGCTTGAGATTGGAAATAACAGCCTTCTTCTCGTCAGCCATTTCGAAAAGCTCCTTCATTGTGTCGCAGCAGGGGTTTTCTCTGTTGTTCTCGTAATAGGTCTTACCGATCTCTGTGTACAGCTCGTTAAGTGCTCTTTCCTCAGAAGAAATCTTGATATTAGCCTTTACAACTTCACTACCCTGCTTTGTCTTTTCGCCTACTACCTTACCTGTGTTGTTGATGGTTTCTACAATTTTTTCAAACATGATTTATTCCTCCAATTTAATAAAATTTGGTTTTTGCTTGGTTTTGCTTTCCATGATTACAGTATATCCTATAATTTCCCCGCTGTCAACACTCTGCACTAATTTCTCATGAAAATGCAATTGTTTTTAATCTGTTTTTAATATTACTCACCCGCAAGGATAAGCTCCTCTGCATTCTTCAGAGCAGTGTCGGTAATATTCTCTCCAACCATTATCCTTGCTATTTCACGCTTTCTTGCTTCAAAGTCAAGGGGCTTTACTGAGGTATAGGTCCTATCTCCCACAGTCTGCTTTTCGATAAGCAGGTGATTATCTGCCATTGCCGCAAGCTGGGAAAGATGTGTTACGCAAAGCACCTGATGGTTTTTCGAAACGGATTTGAGCTTGATGCCGATTTTCTGTGCGGCTCTTCCGCTGACTCCCGTGTCTATCTCGTCAAAAATCAGAGTATGGATATCGTCCTTTTCTGCAATAACATTTTTTAAGGCGAGCATTATTCTTGAAAGCTCTCCTCCCGACGCTATCTTTGACATGGGCTTCATTCCCTCGCCCTTGTTTGTGGAAATGAGAAATTCTACCGTATCCATTCCGGCAGAGGTAAGCTTGCCCTTTGTGATATCGGCTTTTATGGAAACTCCCGGCATATCAAGAAATCTGAGCTCTTCTTCCACCTGAATAGAAAATCTCTCCGCTGCTTCCTCACGGTGAGCCGACAGCTTTTTTGCCTTTTCTGAAACCAGAGAAAGAAGCTTTTCCCTTTCCGAAGCAGTTTTTTCTATCTCGTCCGAGGATATCTCCAGCTCGTCAAGCTCTCTGACCGCATTTTCATAGCATTCTGTTACGTCCGAAAGCTCGGGACCGTATTTTTTCTTTATGCGGTTAAGCTCGGATATTCTTTCTGTAAGATATCCGTACCTTTCGGCATCTATATCCACCTTATCACACTCGGAGGATATTTCCGAGGCAATATCATCAAGCTCCACACGGACCTCTTCAAGCCTGTTATAAAGCTGCTTAATGGCTTCCGAGGTGTCGGAAAGTGCCGACAATGCCCTGCAGGAATCGGATATCAGCTCCAGCGCATTGGGAGAATCGTCATCGTCGCCGCTGAGATACATATGGGCTTCATTCAGCCCTGCACAAATATCCTCGCTGTTCTGAGCTATCTTATACTCTGCTTCAAGCAGCTCGTCCTCATTTTCCTCGATATTAAGCCCGCCTATTTCGTCTGCACGCTCACGGAGCATTTCCTCCCGCTGAAGCTTTTCCTGCCGTTCAACGGTCATTTTTCTGAGCTTTCTCGATATTTCCTGAAGCTCACGGAAGCTTGCCCGATATTCTTCGGCTTCATTCTCAAGCCCTCCATAGCTGTCAAGTATACCAAGATGCTTTTCGGGGCTGAGAAGTATCTGATTATCATGCTGACCATGGATATTTACAAGCCTTTCACCTATCTCACGAAGCACGGAAACCGAAGCTGCACGGGAATTTATTCTTGCCACACTGCCTCCGTCTGCACTTATCTCTCTTGTAAGCGTTATCTGGTCGTCCTCATGGGATATGCCAAGCTCGTCAAGCTTTTCCGTGACATTTTCCGAAAGGTGGGTAAAAAGCGCTGTTATTACAGCCTTGTCACAGCCTGCTCTTACTATATCCTTTGTTATTCTCTGACCCAGAACGGAATTTATACCATTGATAAGTATAGATTTACCCGCTCCCGTTTCACCTGTAAATGCATTGAAGCTGTCGCTGAAGGGTATGCTTGCCTCCTCTATGATGGCAAGATTTTTTATATACAGCTCACTGAGCATTAAAATCACCTTTTCCACTGAGAATAACGCTGCGCATTTTCTTTGAAAAGACCTCTGCTTCCTTTTCGGTGCGCATCAGTATAAATATTGTATCATCGCCGGCAATAGTTCCCACGACACTGCCTAATTTAAGCCTGTCAAAGGTTGCACAGGCAGCATTTGCCATTCCTGCATGACAGTGAAAAACCACAGTATATCCTGCATGATCCACTCCCGTAACAGCCTGCATGAGAAGCGGCGGAAGCTCCGCTGAGGTTGTTTCGGAGATCGTATATCTTTCATCAAGCTTGATAATCCCAAGCTCGTTTATATCTCGGGAGAGCGTTGCCTGTGTAACTTCAATCCCTCTTTGTTCAAGCAGTTCCCTAAGCTCTGCCTGTGTCCCGACGCTGTGAACGGAAATTATCTCTCTGATAGCGTCATGTCTTGCATTTTTCATATCATGATCCCTTCAATGAGCTGAGCAGCTTTTTGTTTACCGCATTATAAAATGAGCTGCCCGTAATGTCGATAAGGCGCAGATATTTATCCGACCGTGAAATGATTATCCTGTCCTCTGCCGATACGCTGCCAATATTCTGTCCGTCTACGCAAAGTATCATTTTATCGTTTTCCCGCGGTCTTAGCTTCACCTCCGGACTTTTATCCGTGGAAAATATCATTGTCCTCGAACACAGGGAATGGGGACAGATGGGCGTCATCTGTATACATTCAAGAGTCGGTTCAAGTATCGGTCCTCCCGCTGATAACGCATACGCCGTTGAGCCTGTGGGCGTTGAAAAGATCAGCCCGTCTGCTCTTATGGAGCTTACCTCAGCGTCATTAACATAAATGAAGAAATCTCCTATCCGACAATACTGACCCGAAATAACTATATCATTGAGAGCGGTATATTTTTCCCTTTTGTCCCCGCATATATGGATGCAGTCAAGCATCATGCGGTTCTCCACGGCATAATCACCGCTCATAAGCTTTGAAAGATCGCAAAGCTCGTCGTTTTCCATGGAAGCCATAAATCCAAGCCTTCCTGTGTTTATTCCGAGAAGCTGCTTATTATTCGCCGAAGCATATGCAGAGGCTTCAAGAATAGTTCCGTCGCCGCCGATAGCTATAAACATATCGCACTCGGCTGATATCTCTTCTATTTTACCGAAGCGGATAAATCCTCCCACCGGAAAATGCTTTTCCAGCTCCATATCCGCTAGTATCTCAAAGCCCATATTGTGAAGCATTGAGCATACCTTTCCCGTGGTTTCATATGCATT
>CAMAIG010000241.1 GCA_945835085.1 uncultured Ruminococcus sp.
GTGGACATACCGTCGTCGTAATTGCGGACATTCTTTCTGATTGCGAAGTTTCTGCCCTCGACCTTCTTCTGGGAGGATTCAATTACCTTTGAGAGCATTTTGGACTCAATGGGCATATCCTCTTCGATATTCATATTGTTCATCATTACCTGGAGCCTGTCGCCGCCGAAAAGACGCATAAGATCATCCTCCAGGGAAAGGAAGAAGCGGCTCTCGCCCTCATCTCCCTGTCTGCCCGCACGGCCTCGGAGCTGGTTGTCGATACGTCTGGATTCATGACGCTCTGTGCCGAGAATGAACAGTCCTCCTGCTTTTCTTACAGCGTCTGCCTGATCCTTTATAGCCTCGGAATGCTTTGCATAGAGCTTCTTGAACTCCTCACGGGCTGCAAGTATCTCCTGATCGTCTGTGTCGGCATAGCTTACGGCTTCGTTGATAAGCTCGTCTTCCATGCCTGCCTTTTTCATATCGGCCTTTGCAAGCACCTCCGCATTTCCTCCCAAGAGGATATCGGTTCCTCGTCCTGCCATGTTGGTGGCAATGGTAACAGCGCCAAGCTTTCCTGCCTGTGCAACGATCTCCGCTTCCTTTGCGTGCTGCTTTGCGTTGAGGACATTATGCTTGATGCCCCTCTTCTGGAGCATTTTTGAAAGAAGCTCGGATTTTTCAATAGAAATAGTACCCACAAGAACAGGCTGACCCTTTTCGTGGCACTCTGCTATCTGCTCGATGGCAGCACGGTATTTTGCCATTTCTGTCTTGTATACAACGTCGGGGTGGTCGATACGCTGAACGGGACGGTTTGTGGGTATCTCGATAACATCAAGCTTGTAGATCTCCCTGAATTCGTCCTCCTCGGTCATGGCGGTACCGGTCATACCCGAAAGCTTGTGGTAAAGTCTGAAGAAATTCTGGAAGGTGATAGATGCAAGGGTCTTGGACTCGTGAGCTACCTTTACGCCTTCCTTTGCTTCGATCGCCTGATGCAGACCGTCGTTATAGCGGCGGCCCATCATAAGACGGCCTGTGAATTCGTCAACGATAACGATCTCGCCCTCGTTTACAACGTAGTCGATATCCTTCTTCATTACGCCGTTTGCTTTGAGAGCCTGGTTTACATGGTGAAGGATAGTTGAATTCTCTGCGTCGTAGAGGTTTGCGAGATTGAAGTATTTTTCTGCCTTCTTAACGCCCTGACGGGTGATGGTTGCGGACTTTGCCTTCTCGTCAATGATATAGTCGCAGTCCTCGGCAATTTCCTCCTGATCGGTCTTTGTGTCCATTTCTGCAACCACATAGGGCTTACAGGTCTTTGCGAATTTATCTGCAAGGGTATAAAGCTCTGTGGACTTGTCGCCTCTGCCGGAAATGATAAGAGGTGTCCTTGCTTCATCTATGAGAATGGAGTCCACCTCGTCCACAATGGCAAAGTTAAACTCTCTCTGAACCTTCTCGCTCTTGTAAATGACCATGTTGTCACGGAGATAGTCAAAGCCGAATTCGTTGTTTGTACCGTATGTGATGTCGCAGTTATATGCTTCACGGCGCTGGTCGTTGTCAAGGTCGTGGAGGATACAGCCGATGGTAAGTCCCAGATATCTGAACACCTTGCCCATTTCCTCCGACTGGCTCTTTGCAAGGTAGTCGTTTACCGTTACGACGTGAACGCCCTTGCCGTCAAGTGCGTTAAGGTATGATGCACAGCAGGCAACGAGGGTCTTACCTTCACCTGTTCTCATTTCTGCGATACGTCCCTGATGAAGAACGATAGCACCGATTATCTGCACGGGGAAGGGCTTCTTGCCGAGAACTCGCCATGCGGCTTCTCTTACTGTGGCAAGTGCTTCGGGCAGGATATCGTCAAGTGTTTCGCCGTCTGCAAGTCTTTCCTTGAACTGGGCAGTCTTTCCTTTAAGCTCTGCTTCGGAGAGGTTGGTATATTCCTCGTCAAGGTCAAGCACCTTCTGCTTTAAAGGCTCTATCTTTTTCAGTTCTCTTTTACTGTAATTTCCGAAAAGTCCGTCTAAAATACCCATTCGTTTTATTCCACCTTATAAATATATTTTATCTGCATTTTTACAAAATTATTTCAGCGCATATGCATTCAATTATCATTATAACTCAAAATTTTCTTGCTGTCAATACCGTTGCATAGATTTTTAAGCTATGAATGTTGCATAGATTTTTAAGCTATGAAGTGTAGGATTTTTAAGCTATGCAGTGCGGTTAATCGTTTAATACAGTAAATCGGTGTTAGTTTGAGAATATTTGTTAAATATACCTATTGAAAAAATTGCACATATATTTTATAATATTTTTAGGCACTTTTTTGCTTGCTGTCATCTGCTCCCGTTTTATGTGCTTTTTCCCTCGGCAGGTCACGGCAGATATACAAATGAAAAGGAGAGTATTTAAATGTTCCCTGTAATTACCAAGGAGGATTTCGAGGAGAAGCTTCGCCAGGAGCTTCAGGTCGAGTTCAACGTAACTCCTATCGACGCATCCGATAATCAGATCTATAAAGCGCTTTCCGCAGTTGTTGTTGAGCTTCTGCGTGCAAAGAGAAGAAAGTTCAGAAACCAGGTCCACTCCGCAGGCAAGAAGGAGATCTATTACCTTTCAATGGAATTCCTTATGGGCCGCTCACTTAAAACAAGCCTTTACAATATGGAGCTTAACGAGATCGTTGAGAGCATCCTTAAAAAGTGGGACGTAAATATCGAGAGAATTTACGACTACGAGCCTGACGCAGGTCTTGGAAACGGCGGTCTTGGCCGTCTTGCTGCCTGCTACCTTGACGGTCTTGCAACCGACGGCTATCCCGCAATGGGCTACTCCATCTGCTATGAGTACGGTATATTCAAGCAGAAGATCGAGGACGGCTGGCAGACTGAGCTTCCCGATAACTGGCTTCCCGGCGGTGACTGCTGGCTCGTTCCCAAGACTGATAAGTCCATTGAGGTACACTTCGACGGCGAGCTTCAGGAATACTGGGACAATCAGTATCACCATGTTGAGCACAAGAATTACAGCACAGTTGTTGCTGTTCCTTATGATATGTATGTTCCCGGCTACGGCAGCGAGGGCGTTTCCGTTCTTAGACTCTGGCAGGCAAAGGCTCCTTCCTTTGACATGACCATGTTCAACCAGGGCGACTATGCCCGTGCTCTCGGTCAGAACACCGTTGCTCAGGCTATTTCCAAGGTTCTCTACCCCAACGATAACCACCTTGAAGGCAAGAGCCTCAGATATCGTCAGCAGTACTTTATGTGCGCTGCTTCCGTCGGCGATATCGTTAACCGTCATATGTCCGTTTACGGCACTCTTGACAACCTCCATGAGAAGGTTGCTATCCATATCAACGACACTCACCCCACACTTGCTATCCCCGAGCTTATGAGAATACTTCTCGATGACTGCGGATACAGCTGGGACAAGAGCTGGTACATTGTTACAAACACCTTCGCTTATACAAACCACACCGTTATGGCTGAGGCTCTTGAAAAGTGGGATGTTAACCTTGTTCGTCAGATCACTCCCAGAATTTTTGATATTATCTGCGAGATCAACCGCCGCTACTGCGAAGAGCTTATGGAAAGAACAGGCGACGGAAACAAGGTTTCCAGAATGTCCATCGTTCAGAACAATCAGATCCACATGGCTCTTCTCTGCGTATGCGCTTCTCACAGCGTAAACGGCGTTTCCAAGCTCCACTCCG
>CAMAIG010000242.1 GCA_945835085.1 uncultured Ruminococcus sp.
GCAGCAATACAGCTTCAAATGCCGATGATGCCCTATCCGCTGAATATGGGACAATGTGCGTTTCTGTATTCTGTCAGCGTTTTTGCAGCGTGCATTATGACGGCGGCACTTACGGCGCTGCTGTCCGCAGCAATAAAAACGCCTTCGGGAACTATCGTTATTATGTCCGTCATAATTATTGCACCGATGATGATGAACGTTTCCGAGGATATTGTGTGGCTTTATAAGCTGTTCTGCCTGCTGCCCTCGAATATGATGGCATTCTGGTGCATTATTGACAGTATTCAGTTTGAACTGTTTGGTCTGGTAATTCGTCCGTATATTTTCACGCCTGTATTTGCTATAGCTGCGGCGGTGATATTCTCGGTATCGGCATTTCGTGTGTTTAGAAAAAGACAGGTAAATTGATTTAAGATAACAAAAAACAGCTGCCACAGAGTCGCTTTTTGCGATTTTCTATGGCAGCTTTATCATTGATCCGCTGTATTTGTCATTACCGTGTTTTTGACAAAGCAAATATTATGCAGGGTTGTGCGGATTTTCTTTTTTGCACACTTTATTCAATAAGCAAACATCCGTATAAAGCAATCTACAGCTTTACACGGATGTTTTTGCTTATCATTTAGTTTTTATGGGAAGGGATATTACAACGCTCGTTCCCGTTCCCTGTTCGCTGAAGATCTCCATTGAACCGCCGTGCATGGTCATTATCTCGTCGGCAACGGCAAGACCGATGCCCGAGCCACGCTTATTATGATTTGCACGGAAGAATTTTGTCTTGATCTTCGGCAGGTCCTCGGGGCTTATTCCGCAGCCCGTGTCGCTGACCTCTATCTCAATGCGGCTGTCCTGCGTAACTGCCGCAGTGACCGTTACAAGACCGCCTTTTTCGGAATATTTGATTGCATTGTCGATTACGTTTATAAACACCTGCCTGAGCCTGTTTCTGTCGCCGTAAACGATAGGGAGGTCCTCAGGCTCTGTGTAAACAAGCTCTATGCCCTCCTTGCGGGCCTTTTCCGTATAAATAAGCACCGCATCCCCAAGCTCTGCAAGGATATCAACATTGTCCTTTGTAAGGGTGAATTTTCCGTTCTGCATACGGGAGAAGTCAAGCAGCTCCTCGACCATCTGAGAAAGCCTTTCGGTTTCGGCGGTTATTACTCTCATGCCCTTTGAAACGGTTTCACGGTCGTCGGGCATGGAGCCGATGGTTTCCGCCCAGCCCTTTATGGCGGTCAGCGGCGTTCTCAGCTCATGGGAAACGCTGGAGATAAATTCGTTTTTCATAGCCTCCGACTGGGAAAGCCCGTCTGCCATTTTGTTGACTATCTCGCAAAGCTCACCCATTTCGTCATCGGATTTTACGGGGATACGCACGGAAAAATCTCCCCGTGCATATCGTCTTGCCGTTGCTCCCAGCTGCCTTACGGGGATAACGATGGATTTAACGAAATACATTCCCGAAAACATCATAAGTGCAAGTATGGCACAGCAAATAAAAGCCGCCGCAATGATATACGACGCAATGCTTTTGTCGATATTCTTCATGGAGCTTACAAGGCGGATAACGCTGTAATCTCCGCTTTTATCGGGAGTGACCACGCTCACGGCAATTATCTTTTCACCGGAAGCAAGCTTTCCCATGAAATAGCCCGAAGCACCGCTTTCCACAGCGTCGTAATAATCCTGGGCAAGTATTTCCTTTGTGGGAGCAAAGCCTGAGGAGGTCATGGTCACATCTCCTCGGCTGTTTATGGTCATAAGCTCGGTCTTGTCCCTTTCCGACCAGTTTTCCACAATGGATCTGATATCGGAGGTGAAGCTCAGGGAATTGTCCGAATAGGACTGCTGGAGCATTCCCGAGATCATGTTTATCCTGGAAGTGATATACTGCCTTGCTGAGCTGGTAAAGTAAAAATTGATGAATACAGAAAAGGCAAGCAGCACGCTCATCAGCACTATGAAAATTGCACCGAGGCTGTTGACAAGCCATCTTTGGGTTATGGTCACTCTTGCCTTTTTCAAGCGGTCTGCCTCCCTTCACAGGTTCATTACAAGGGTTACTTTTTCTCGCCGTCGGGCTTTCCGTCACCCGACCATTTATAGCCGAAGCCCCAGATGGTGGAGATGTACTTGGGATTGGAAGGCTCGTCCTCTATCTTCATTCTGATGCGGCGGATATTAACGTCAACTATCTTGTCATCGCCGAAATAGCTTTCTCCCCAGATATGGGTAAGAATGCTTGAACGGTCAAGAGCGGTGTTCTGATTGTTGAGGAAATATTCGAGTATCTGATATTCCACCTGAGTAAGGTCGATGGGAACGCCGTTTTTGGAAACAGTCCTGCTTTTGAGATTGAGAGTAAAGGGACCCGACTGTATAAGGGGAGCCTTTTCCTCATGATTAAATGACATACTTACACGTCTGTAAACAGCGTCTATCCTTGCGGTAAGCTCGGAAGGGGAGAAGGGCTTTGTTATGTAGTCGTCGGCACCCAGCATAAGACCGCTTACCTTGTCCATCTCCTGAGTTTTTGCGGAGAGCATGATTATGCCAATAGTGCTGCTTTTTCTTCTAAGCTCCTTGCACACCTGAAAGCCGTCAATGCCCGGCATCATAATATCGAGGAGGGCAATATCGAAATTGCCGTTTTCCTCGCTGAAAACACGGAGAGCGTCCTCGCCGCAGTTAACGTCCACTACCTCATAGCCCGCTCTTTTAAGGTTTATGACCACAAAATCACGGATAACGTCTTCGTCCTCGCAGACAAGTATTCTTTTCATCGTTCTGTCCTCCTGTATTTATAGTTTGCTCATTATTTCCGATTTCTTTTCGTGATATTCTCTCACAGGGAGCTTTCCGCTGTGATAAAGCTCATTTAAAAGCCTCAGCTGCTCCTTAGGGTCGGAAAGAGCGTCGATATCGGATATTGTCTTTTCCTTTCGGGGGATAAGCGTCATCATTCCATAAACTGCCGCAGCCGCCCCTGCAGCCGAAATTATCCCGCCTAAGATATTTGCCATGGGATAAATAATAAATACCCCGAGAAAAACAACTGTCAGACCTGCCGTAAGGCATACTGCCGGAAAAATTTTCTTTTTCATCATTCATTTACCGGCGGAGGTGTCTGGGGAGCAATAGGCTTGCCCATTACCATAGTGGAGTAGGGTCTGATATTGTAATCTCCGCAAACGGTATAGAGAGGAGCTGTGCCTGCTCTGTCACCGTCGATATAAACATTGTACTCGCCGAATGCATACAGCCCCACGTCATAGGGAGTGGGATTGAAGAAAACGATTATCTCCTCAAGCTCACAGTCGCCGTAAAGCCCGAAGCCAACTATTCTCTGAGGGAGCTTGTTAAAGAAAACCATGTTTCTTCCGATATCCTCGGCGGTGTGCATTCTCAGTGCGGAGTGTGCCTTTCTGAATGCGATAAGCCCTTTATAATAATCAAAAACGTCCTTGAATTCGGTTTTTCTGTTCCACTTTAAGCTGTTTACGATATCGGGGGAATTGTAGCTGTTGTGGTCGAAGGCACCACCGGGAAGAGGCTTTGAGCGGAGAAATTCCTGACCTGCCTGAATAAAGGGTATGCCTTGTGCAAGAAATACCAGAGCCGCAGCCAGCTTGTCCATTTTTATGCGCGTTTCAACGCTGTCGGTGGAGTTTGTATAGTAAAGCTTGTCCCAAAGGGTAAGGTTGTCATG
>CAMAIG010000243.1 GCA_945835085.1 uncultured Ruminococcus sp.
GCATTTTTAATTCCAAACAGCTGCAATTCTTCGTCTGCTTCTTCCAAAGTCAGGAAAATAGTGTTTCCTAACCTTAAAAAATCACTTTTAGCGTAAGGTTTAGCACTGATATAAATATCATCTCCACGAGATACCGCCATTTTCAGCATTCGTTTCGTATCAATGCCGCTGTCCGTTCTCCTACCGTTGTATATAGCTTTATGCCTAAATTCGTATACTGTCGCCCCTACTACAACAGGCGGCACTCTTACGCCGCTTCTGAGAAGATATTCTGCTACATGCTCAACATCTTCCGATGTATCTAGTGATTTTCCGCTAAGAAGCTCAATCAATATTTGCTTCTCAGTCATTTTCATCAAACCTCCTTCAAATCCATCTTAGCCCCGCAGTGCGGGCAGTATTCGGCGTTAGGCATGTCCAGATAGAAGCATTCCTTGCAAGCTGAACAATGCCAATGAATAAGCACATCTCGTTTCTCCTTGACCCAATACCCGTGACGGACGGGTGCAACATCGGCAGCAGGCATTTCATCAATAGCGTTCATCGCACCTGCTATATGAACATCATCTAAATGCTCATAGAAATATTTTTCGCACTCAGATGCTTTAATGTATTTTTCAGACATTGTCAGTCCTCCTGTTCCAATCAGCAATTACGTTTTCCATAGTTTTTTCTACGTCGCTAAACGAGAAAACGCCACTATCATTGCATTCAGAGAGAACTCTGCATTTTTCAACGTAGCATTCAGAACAAGAAACTGAAACCTCAATATCGTCCAGTTCACTGAATGCACCTCTGATAGGCTTTATTCTAGTTATCGCTTCATTGCCACAGAACGGGCAAGGTTTCAATTTGATTTCAGGCATATATCATTCTCCTTTCTCAGCCCAATACCCATCATGCCGCCAATGTTTAACTTTCAAAAAACAGGTCAGCACCGCTATATCATCATAGATAGTTTTCCGATTAGCGGAAATATGGTATTGTTTATTTAACTTATCGATGATTTCATCGCATTTCAAGGGCTTTTGTGCCCCCATCAAAATACGCTCTAGTGCAAGGATTCTCGCTTTGGTATCATTGCCCTTCTTTGACATACTCTTGCCAGCACTCCTCCCACAAATCAGGATTTCTGCTAATCCTCCTCGGACGCTTAACGCCCCTGCTCTGAGCTATGCGATATATCGTGTTATACGACGCATTATATTTCTCCATAATCAGCGGTATAGGCATTTCACTCGCATAGTCGGCAAGGATATTCTTGATTTCCATCACGCCTCGCCTGTCCTGCTTGCTGCCGCGAAATCCGCCGTTACGGTGCATGATAAGCGTCAGATAGCTGATACTGCTTATGCCGTATTTATCGCAAATTTCTTTCCGTGAGATGGACTTGTCGGCATAATCCCGCTTTATATTTTTAATCATTTCAGCAGAATATTTCATACTAATCCTCCAATCCAACCCTTACCACCTTTGCCCGAACAGGCTTGCATTTCTTCCCGTTCGGATAGAAGAAAACAACATTTCCCCTTGTCAGTGCCGCATATAGCGTATCAAGCTTTTTCCCTGAGATTTCCGCCAGCTCTTTGACGGTTTCGGCAGGAGCCGTCAGGGGAAGTTCGGCAGCATCGTCTGAAACAAGCATATACAGCCTGTATGACGTGCGTTCAGCTCTTATGCGACGCTTAACGCCGTTTCTGTGCATAGTCCAATATAAATTTGACTTGCTGTTCATACCGTAATTCTCGCATATCTCCTCAACGGGAACACCAGCCGCATAGTCACGGCTTATCTGCTGTATCAGCTTGGTCGTATATTGCATTTAAATTCCTCCTTGAAAATCCCGTTTCGCCCGTCATAGCTTCGATACATTCCAGGCAAAATCTCAGCTTATCCTCAACGGTCACAGCCTTGTCAATCTCGGAACGAAGAGTGCCCGCCTTGCGGATATTCAGCTGATATTCTTCCATAACGGAAAATAATTTGTTCGTTGACTCAAAATCCGCATAAATAACGCCTTTTTCCTGCCTTGCCTGTTCACGGGTATATTTTCCCGCCCGATACTCCGTGTACAGCGCACGGAGCTGTCTGTAAAGCTGCTTTTCGGGGATAGTCATCAGCCTGGGCATTTCGCCGTCCATAGCGGCTTTTTCAATCAATGTCGTGTCCATCTTCTTCAAAGTCCTCCAAATTAATGCCCTCAGATATGTATTCTATCAGAGCGGCAGCGGCTTCTTGCCAAGTATAGAATACCTCTACACGATGCCCCAACTTTCTCAGATGCCTTATCCACCATTTCTGATTTTCGGACGGTTTATTTTTTCCGTATTTCATTTCGATATAAAATCCGTGATATTTCACATTCGGAACAGGGAAATTCAAATCAGGAACACCCGGTTTAACTCCCATCTGTTTCAGATGCTTTCCCTCGATAGGGTCACGTTTTCCACCATTCGGGATATGATACAGAAATTTCAGGCAAGGAAATCTTTCCCGTATTTCAGGCTGTTGCGACCATTTAATTAATTCCTTTTGCTCCCTATCTTCTGCCATTATTTATTCCTCCTAACACCCTATTCAAAATCTGACTAGCCTCCATCTTATTCAGCTTGGAAGCGTCAAATCCCTTGCATTTCCTCTGTATTAACTTTACCTGTGCTTCCGATGCGGGATATTTTCCCCACTTTCGGACGGCGTTCAAATCCCATATAGCCCGGCTGTCCGAACAGTATTTGCACAGCCATTGATATATGCCATCGAAAATATCCTGCATATCCATATATGAGCCGTCAAACGTCGCTTTTCCCAGCTCGTCCATAGGAGATATTTTCAGCGTCTGCCCAGGCAAGGAAACCGTCATCGACCCATCAGGCTGACGGAAATAATTCACATCGTGTAAATCATATTTCTGACCCTGAGCCCATAGATCAACGAAGTGAATATTCTTGATCCATGACTCTGGACAATCAGACGCAACATCGACCTTATGCGGCAGCTCAAACAGATCACCCTCAAGCTCCGCCCGCTTATCCTTCGGAACGTTCTCCAAATCAATGCCGAGAAGGGAAGGAGCAGTACAAAGGCTTGCCTTGCCTGTAACGCCTACACAGTCTATAAGCGTTAATTTCTCCTTGTCAGGGTGAAGCCTAAGCCCCCGCCCGACCATCTGAGTGTATAAGCTGTCAGACTGAGTAGGACGGGCAATTATGACAGTTTCCACAAGGGGCATATCCGTCCCTTCAGTGAATACCATACAATTCACTATACAGGGGATTTCCCGCCGTGTAAATGCCGCTATGATGTCAGATCGGTGCTTAGTTTCGCCCGTTACGACCACCGCCCCATCAATTCGCCTTGCGATCTTGTGTGCCTGATCCACATTAACGGCGAATATCAGAGTTGCGCCCTTGCTGTATTTCTCATAAGCTTCTGCAATAGCGTCCGCCGTGCCGTCCATAGCTTCGGCAAGCTCCCCGGGTGCATAGTCGCCCATATGAGTATGTACGGCGGACAGATCATAGCCTATATCCGCTCTCAGACAGTTAATATCACAGAGATAGCCGTGTTCAATGCCCCATCGAAGGTCACGTTTAAAAATGATCTCGTCAAAAACATCATTAAGCCTTGCCTTGTCTGCTCTGTTGGGCGTTGCTGTGAATCCCAGCACCTTCTTCGGGGCAAAATGCCCGAGTATGCGCTTGTATGTATTCG
>CAMAIG010000244.1 GCA_945835085.1 uncultured Ruminococcus sp.
GTCTGTTAAGAAACAGCAGTAAAAAAAAGGAAAGAAAGAAAAGAAAGAAAAAATAAAGAAAAAAAAACGAGCAAACAAAGGTCAGTGGGCACATACACAACTTTCCTAGCTCAGCCTTTCTCCGTATATCTTCTCTTTTTCTCATTTCCTGTCTTCATTCCTTCCCTATTTAGGAAAAATATATATGTATATATGGCATGAATCACACAAAAATTTTTCAAAGGATTTGTGCAATACTGTTCCAAATTTTTAAATATAATCTATTTCCTTTTGAGCGAAAATGTGATATAATAGAACAAGTAACCTGATTTTTTAACAATAGGAGTAGTTCATCTATGGAAAACAAAAAGAAAAAAGTTCTTATAATCGGTTCAGGACCGATTATCATAGGACAGGCGTGCGAATTCGACTATTCGGGCACTCAGGCCTGCAAGGCTCTCAGAAAGCTCGGATATGAGATCGTCCTTGTCAACTCAAATCCCGCTACCATTATGACAGACCCCGGTATAGCAGACGTTACCTATCTTGAGCCTCTCAATGCCGAAAGACTTGAGGAGATAATCGCTGCCGAGCGTCCCGACTGCCTGCTCCCGAACCTTGGAGGACAGTCAGGTCTTAATCTCTGCTCCGAGCTTGATAAGCTTGGCATACTTAAAAAATACAACGTTGAGGTCATCGGCGTTCAGGTCGACGCTATCGAACGAGGCGAGGACCGTATCGAATTCAAGAAAACTATGGACAGCCTGGGCATTCAGATGGCTCGAAGCGAGGTCGCATATACCGTTGAGGAAGCCCTTGCTATTGCCGATAAGCTCGGATATCCCGTTGTCCTCAGACCTGCCTATACCATGGGCGGCACAGGCGGCGGTCTTGTTTACAACACCGAGGAGCTTAAAAGCGTCTGTGCAAGAGGTCTTCAGGCATCTCTTGTGGGACAGGTACTTGTTGAGGAGTCCATTCTCGGCTGGGAAGAGCTTGAGCTTGAGGTAGTCCGTGACCGCAAGGGCAACATGATAACCGTTTGCTTTATCGAAAATATCGACCCTCTGGGCGTTCATACAGGCGACAGCTTCTGCTCCGCTCCTATGCTCACCATTTCAAAGGAAGTGCAGGAGGAGCTGCAGCGTCAGGCTTATAAGATAGTTGACGCTATCCAGGTAATAGGCGGCACCAACGTTCAGTTTGCCCGCAATACCGAGGACGGCAGAATTATCGTTATCGAGATAAATCCGAGAACCTCCCGTTCCTCCGCTCTTGCATCAAAGGCAACAGGCTTCCCCATTGCCCTTGTTTCCGCAATGCTTGCAACTGGTCTTACCCTGGAGGATATCCCCTGCGGAAAATACGGCACACTTGACAAATACTATCCCGACGGTGACTATATCGTTATCAAGTTCGCTCGCTGGGCATTTGAGAAGTTCAAGAATGCTGAGGACAAGCTCGGCACTCAGATGCGTGCGGTGGGCGAGGTAATGAGCATCGGAAAGACCTACAAGGAAGCCTTCCAGAAGGCTATCAGAAGCCTTGAAAAGGGCAGATACGGTCTGGGCTTTGCAAAGGATTTCAACCGCAAGTCCAAGGAGGAGCTTATCAATATGCTCCACGTTCCTACCTCAGAGCGTCAGTTCATTATGTATGAGGCACTGAGAAAGGGTGCCACTGTTGACGAGCTTTTTGAGCTTACTAAGATAAAGAAGTATTTCATCGAGCAGATGAAGGAGCTTGTTGAGGAGGAAAACGCTCTTATTGCCGCAAAGGGAAGCGTTCCCGCAAAGGACGTTCTTTCTCAGGCTAAGAAGGACGGCTTCTCCGACAAGTACCTTTCTCAGATACTTGAAGTGCCCGAGGAGGATATCCGTGCAAAGAGAGCCGAATACGGCATCAATGAAGCATGGGAAGGCATTCATGTAAGCGGAACTCAGGACGCTGCTTACTACTATTCCTCCTACAATACAGAGGATAAGAACCCCGTTAAAACCGACAAGCCTAAGATCATGATACTTGGCTCAGGTCCTAACAGAATCGGTCAGGGCATCGAGTTTGACTACTGCTGCGTTCATGCCGCAAACGCTCTCAGAGAGCTTGGCTTTGAAACAATAATGGTAAACTGCAACCCCGAAACGGTTTCCACCGACTATGATACCTCGGATAAGCTCTATTTCGAGCCTCTTACACTGGAGGACGTTCTCTCCATTCACGATAAGGAAAAGCCTGTAGGCGTTATCGCACAGTTCGGCGGACAGACTCCTCTTAACCTGGCAGCTGACCTTAAAAAGGCAGGGGTGAATATTCTCGGAACGACTCCCGAAACTATCGACTTTGCCGAGGACAGAGATCTGTTCAGAGGCATGATGGAAAAGCTGGAGATACCTATGCCAGAATCGGGAATGGCTGTTACCGTTGACGACGCTCTTGAAATTGCCGAAAGAATTGGCTATCCCGTAATGGTTCGTCCTTCCTACGTTCTCGGCGGACGAGGCATGGAGGTCGTACACGACCCCGAAACTCTGAAGGTTTACATGAATGCCGCTGTTGGCGTTACTCCCGACAGACCCATTCTCATTGACCGCTTCCTCCACAATGCTCTGGAGTGCGAGGCTGATGCAATAAGCGACGGGGAGAATGTATTTGTTCCCGCTGTTATGGAGCATATCGAGCTTGCGGGCATTCATTCGGGTGACTCTGCCTGCATACTTCCTTCCCTCAATATTGCTCCCGAAAATGTTGCGACTATCAAGGAATACACCAAGAAGATCGCAAAGGAAATGGGCGTAAGGGGTCTTATGAATATGCAGTATGCTATCGAGGACGGCAAGGTTTACGTTCTTGAAGCAAATCCCCGTGCATCGAGAACGGTTCCTCTCGTTTCCAAGGTGTGCAACATTCAGATGGTAAAGCTTGCTACTCAGATTATCACAGCACCTCTTACCGGAAAGCCTTCTCCCGTTCCCGACCTTAAGGAAAAGAAGTTCAATCACTACGGCGTAAAGGAAGCTGTGTTCCCCTTCAATATGTTCCCTGAGGTGGATCCTCTCCTTGGACCCGAAATGCGCTCCACAGGTGAAGTTCTCGGAATTTCCGACAATTTCGGTGAGGCATACTACAAGGCTCAGGAGGCTACTCAGACAAGGATAGCTCTGAGCGGCACAGTTCTTATCAGCGTTAACGACGGCGACAAGCCCGAGATAATCAGCGTGGCAAGGGATTTTGCAGAGCTTGGCTTCCGCATTCTCTCCACAGGCGGCACCTATGACCTTCTCACAAAGAACGGCATTAAGGCAGAAAAGATCTGCAAGCTACAGCAGGGCAGACCCAATATCCTTGACGCTATAACCAACGGCGAGATAGATATTGTCATCAACACTCCCGACAACAAGCAGGGCGCTCTTGATGACAGCTACATCAGAAAGAGTGCTATCCGCAAGCGTGTGTTCTATGTTACCACAGTTGCTGCCGCAAAGGCAACTGTTGAGGGCATCAAGGCTATCAGGAACAAGAAGGGCAATGCTGTCAAGTCCCTTCAGAAGTTCCACAGCGAGATTGAATAAATCAAATATTTTTATTAATAGAAAAGGGACTGCATTATGCGGTCCCTTTTTTCAAATAATAGCAAAAAAAGTCACTTCCAATAGTTCCGGAAGTGACTTTTGTATGTATAAAATTATTATCAGAAGCCTGCGGTTGCGTTGAGCATCTTTTCCATTTCGG
>CAMAIG010000245.1 GCA_945835085.1 uncultured Ruminococcus sp.
AATTTTTCCATTAAATTCCAAATGTATTTTTCAAAATAATGAAAGGATCTTTTATATATGGAACATTCAATCAAATTCCCCCTCCCCTTTAATATTCACGTTGGGTTTGTAATCGTCAGCGTGATACTGCTCATTCTCTGCTACATGAGAAGAAAATATGCATATGAGCTTTATCTGCTTATTGGTGTTGCTTCTACAATGCTCATCTATATTGCTGATTCAAAGCCAATTTTCTACATTCTCGGTGTTGAGGAGCTAATTCTTCTGTGCCTTGTTATTGCCGATATGGCTAAGGTTTCAAAGGAAATTGCTGCTAAAGAAAAGGCTGCCGAGGAAAAAACTCCTCAGGACGATCAGCCGCCTGAAATGGAATCTATCAGCACAGATAATATTACAGATAATTCCGATGATAACCTTGGAGAATGATAATGGAAATTGTAATACTTGAAGAAAAAACCGTTTCTCAGGGCGACATTTCACTTGACTGTTTTGAAAAGCTTGGAACACTCAGGCGTTATCCTCTCACACCCCAGGATAAGGTGGTAGAATATATCGGCGACGCTGAGGCTGCTATTTGCAATAAAACGGTATTTACCCGGGAAATAATGGCGAAATGCCCCAAGCTAAGATATATCGGACTTTGTGCTACGGGGTATAATAACATTGACCTTGATGCTGCAAATGAGTTCGGCATTACAGTCTGCAATGTTCCCGAGTATTCCAAACGGGCTGTGGCTCAGCAGGTTTTTTCATATGTTCTTCATTTTGCAAGCAGAACAGCTGATTACAACAATGACGTTCATGACGGCGGCTGGATACGCTCGGACACATTTTCATATTTTTCCATACCAACCTTTGAGCTTGCGGGGCTTACAATGGGTATTATCGGTTTTGGAAGCATAGGCAGCACTTCTGCAAGGATTGCAAATGCATTCGGCATGAATGTTATTGCTGCCACAAGAACGCCTAAATCTGCTGAAAATGTGGAATTTACAAGCATCGAACAGGTTTTTAAAAGGTCTGATTTTATTTCCATACACTGCCCTCTCACAGATGCAACAAGAGAGCTTGTCAATCTCGACAGACTAAGGCTCTGCAAGCCTTCCGCTTACATAATCAATACTGCCCGAGGTCCGGTTGTTAATGAAAAAGACCTTGCTTATGCGCTTAATAATGATATTATTGCAGGTGCGGGCGTTGATGTTGTTTCCACCGAGCCAATGCTGGCTGATAACCCTTTGCTCGGTGCAAAAAACTGCATTATTACGCCTCATGTGGCATGGGCTCCCCTTCAGACAAGGGAAAGACTTGTTAAAATCGCTTTCGAAAATCTGAGCGGATTTATAAATGGCCGCCCACAGAATACTGTTAATTGAATCAGGAGATAATTATGTTTGATATTTCTACAAAAAAACGTATCGTAATCAAGGTAGGCACTTCTACTCTTACTCACAAAACAGGCAGACTCAACATCAGAAGAATGGAAAGGTTTGTCAAGGCTCTTGCCGATATCCAGAACAGCGGTCATGAGATCATTCTGGTTTCTTCGGGCGCTATCGGTCTTGGAATGTCAAAAATGGGACTTGCTTCCCGACCTTCCGACACACCAATGAAGCAGGCTTGTGCCGCTGTGGGACAGTGTGAGCTTATGTATATCTATGACAAGCTTTTCGGCGAATACAATATCAATGTGGCTCAGATACTTCTCACCAAATATGTCATTGAATCCCCAAGAAAAAATAACGTTGAAAACACTTTCTTGAAGCTCATTGACCACAATGTTATTCCTATCGTTAATGAAAACGACACTGTTGCTATTGATGAGCTGGAGCTTGAATTCGGTGAAAATGATACACTTGCAGCTTATGTAGGCGTGTTCTGTAAAGCAGATATGCTCATTATCCTTTCAGATATCGACGGATTTTTTGACGGCGACCCAAGGATAAATCCCGATGCAAAGCTTATTCCCATGGTCACAAAAATTGATGATAAGATACGTTCTCTTGCAGGCGATGCTGTTTCAGGTCTTGGAAGCGGCGGTATGATAACAAAGATCAATGCCGCAGAGATAGCTATGAACTCAGGCTTTGACATGGCTATACTTAACGGCAGAAACCCAAACATACTTTATGACCTTTTTGACGGAAAAGAAGTTGGTACTATCTTCCATAATGAAGAATAAGTGAGGTTATTATTATGACATATATCGAAACTCTCGGTGCAAATGCTGCAGCAGCCAAAAAAGCTATTTCTGTTGCAGACACGGGAAAGAAAAACAAGGCTCTGGGAATTATTGCAAAAAAGCTTCTTGAAAGAAGTGCAGAAATCATTTCGGCAAACGAAACCGACCTTAAAAACGCTCGTGAAAACGGTATGCCTGTTCCCATGCAGGACAGACTTATGCTCAACGAAGCACGCATTAAGGACATTTCTGCTGCCATTGAGGAGCTTATCAAGCTTGAAGACCCTATCGGCAA
The DNA here is from genome assembly GCA_945835085.1 of uncultured Ruminococcus sp. Lineage (GTDB taxonomy): Bacteria > Bacillota > Clostridia > Oscillospirales > Ruminococcaceae > Huintestinicola. The sequence goes on from CAMAIG010000245.1 coordinate 2,478, forward strand.
GATAGACAGCGGCACAGTTCGTCCCAATGGAATGAAGATTACAAAGATACGAGTTCCTCTGGGTGTTATCGGCATGATTTATGAATCCCGCCCCAATGTTACCGCTGACGCTGCTACTCTTTGTCTGAAAACAGGAAATGCGGTTATTTTAAGAGGCGGCAAGGAAGCATACAACTCCAACAAATGCATATGCAATATTATGAGAGAAGCTGTATGCGAAGCAGGCTTTCCTGCTGATATAATCCAGTTTGTGGACAATACCGACCGAGAAGTAACTACCGAACTTATGAGATGCAGCAAATATCTTGATGTGCTTATCCCGAGAGGCGGAGCAGGACTTATTAAGGCAGTTACTCAGAACGCAACTGTTCCTGTAATTGAAACAGGCGTAGGAAACTGTCATGTTTATGTTGACGAAAGCGCCGATATCAACATGGCTGTTAACATAACCGATAACGCCAAAACTCAGCGTCCCTCCGTTTGCAATGCTATCGAAAGCCTTCTTGTTCACAAGAATATTGCAGAAGAATTTCTTCCTAAGGTAAAAGCAAAGCTTGATGAGCATAATGTTGAGATACGAGGCTGCGATATAACAAAAAGAATACTCGGTGACTGTGTTGTACCCGTTACCGAGGAGGACTATGCAACAGAATTCGGCAATTATACAATAGCAGTCAAGGTTGTGGAAAATGTTGATGAAGCGATCGAACACATCTCAAAATATTCAACCGGTCACTCGGAATGCATTGTTACAAACAATCTTGAAAACTCCGAGAAATTCAAGCGTGAGGTTGACGCCGCCTGCGTTTATGTAAATGCGTCAACAAGATTTACAGACGGAAATATGTTTGGCTTCGGCGCCGAGATCGGAATATCCACACAGAAGCTTCATGCAAGAGGTCCTATGGGACTTTATGAGCTTACCTCCAACAAATACCTGATTGACGGAAACGGTCAGATTAGATAAGGATGTTACGATGAAAAAAGACAAGCATCATGTTAACAATGAAAAAAGCGAAGAGCTTATTGAAATTTTTGACTCTGCTTTTGATGAGGATGTTTCGGAGATAAGTGAAATAACTCAGCTTGATGACGTTGAAGCAGCTCAGGATCCCAAAAGCAGCAATAAATTTCACTTTTTCCTCGGACTGATAACTATAATCATGTCCATAATCGGAATAATTTCAACAGTAAGCTTTTTTGCGGGCAAAATAAAA
>CAMAIG010000246.1 GCA_945835085.1 uncultured Ruminococcus sp.
ACGGAGCCTTCCACCTTCTTTCCCAGATCTCTGTCATAAATATCATAGGTATTCTTCTCACGGGAGCCCATAATTGCGGTGATAACGCATTTGTCGGGTATTGAGAGCGCCTTTGCAAAATCATCGAGAAGGATGGCTGTCCTTGAAAATGTAAAGGGCTGGAAAACTGCCCATACTCTTTTGAAATTCATGCCCATGGCTGCATTCAGGGTAACTGTAAGCTCTGTCGGGTGATGACCGTAATCGTCGCAGACGGTAATGCCGTTGACCTCGCCGTATTTGTCAAAGCGCCTTTTTGCACCACGGAAGGAATCAAGTCCGAGAGCTATCATTTCAGCGTCAGCTCCGCTCATATAGGCAGCCGCAGCCGCAGCAACGGCATTGAGAATGTTATGCTCTCCGGGAACGTGTATTGACGCATGAGTAAACAGCTCCCCGTCCTTACAGATATCAAACTCTGTGAGCAGACCGTTTTTCACGGTAATATTGTCGGCATACCAGTTGTTTGAATGGTCATATCCGTATGTGGTTATTTCCCCGTTTATGCCGCTAAGAGCCTTTCGGGTGTTGGGGTCGTCGCCGTTTGCGATTATCTTCCCTGCCATAGAGCAGAATTTATTGAAGGAGCTGATTATGTTGTCAAGGGTCTTGAAATAATCAAGGTGGTCGGCGTCTATGTTTGTTACCACAGCGATATCGGGGGAGAGCTTCAGGAAATGGTCGGCAAATTCGCATGCCTCGCAGACCATTGTTTCCGAGGTGCCCACGCAGCCGCTGCCGCCGATTATCGGGAGCTTGCCGCCGATATATGCGGTGATATCCAGCCCGCCCTGTTTAAGTATCTGGGTTATCATTGAGGTAACGGTGGTTTTGCCGTGAGTGCCGCTTACGCAGACGGCATTTTTATAGGAATCGGTGATTATTCCGAGGAGGTCGCTTCTTTCGAGAAGGGGTACTCCGCTTGCCTTTGCTGCAATTAGCTCGGGATTATCTTGCATAATTGCCGCTGTGTGGATTATGAGATCCGCACCCTCAATATTCTCCGCACGCTGTCCGAGATGGACGGGAATACCCATTTCCCGAACTGCTTTAAGTGTGTCGGTTTCATTATTATCCGAGCCTGTAACGAAAAAACCACGGGAGTGAAGTATCTGCGCAAGAGGGTACATTCCGCTTCCGCCGATGCCTATCATATGGATGTGTTCTTTGTTTGATAATATATTTCTTGCAAATTGCTCATTAAAATTATTCAAAAGTTTCACCTCAGTTTAGAATTTGTTAAGAGAATTATATTATAATTGGAATATAAAAAACCGGATTTTTTATTTCCCGCCGACAGCATTTCCCCGACGGACGAATAAGGCAGCCGGACATCAGCAATACTAATATGAGCGGAAAAGATTTTAAAGGAGGAAAAAGACATGAACATAACTGACATCAAGATAAGAAAAATAATTCCCGAGGGTCGCCTCAGAGCGGTGATATCCATCACCATCGACGATCAGATCGCTGTTCACGACATAAAGGTCGTTCAGGGTGACACAAGGCTCTTTGTGGCAATGCCAAGCAGAAAGGACGAGAACGGCGTATACAGGGATATCGTACATCCTATTTCTCCCGAAGCAAGGCAGTCTGTGGAGGGTCAGATACTCGATGCCTACACCCGTCATGTGGAAATGATGCAGGCTGAGGCTGAGGCTGAGGAAGCAGGTCTTATCTGATAAGAGCTGTACTATACAAAAGAACAGTTCCTGTCACGGCGGCTGTGCAGAATATCTGCGGCAGTCCCATGGCAGGGATTTTTATTTTCCGCTGTCAATAAGCATTTTTGTTTTAAGAAGTGCTATCTGGGTCTTTGCGTCGGGAATTTTTCCCTCCATTATCATTTGAACGACTTCGTCAAGGGGTATTTCCAGCACATCAAGAAATTCTCCCTCATCACGGTGAGTGTCGCCGAAGCTAAGATCCCTTGCAAGATACATATGGATCTTTTCCGTAAGATATGCGACGGAAGGGTAGCATACACCGAGATATTCAAAGCGCCCGCACTCTGCTCCCGTTTCCTCGGAAAGCTCTCTCAGTGCAGCACTGCGGTGATCCTCGCCTATTTCAAGCTTGCCTGCGGGTATTTCAAGAAGCGGCTCCCCGAAGGCATATCTGAACTGCCGCACCATTATTACCCTGCCCTCCTTTGTCAGGGGGACAACGCATACGCCGCCCGAATGGATAACAAGCTCCCGTCCCGCAACGGTGCCGTCCTCAAGCTCAGCCTTGTCCTTGCGGACGGTTATTATCCTGCCCTCAAAAACAACTTCCTTTTCAATGGTTTTTTCACTAAGATGCATGGTACATCTCCTTGTCTGTTAATATATAGAATTTCTCAGCCTGCCGATCACCTGACGAGTTAGTTTTGGCGGCACGCTGATAGAATATCTGTTCTGCTTTTCTGATTATACCACATTATTACCAATTTAACAATAGAAAAAACAGATTTTTTTTCATGAAAAAATGCCGTTTATCCTTGTTTTTTTGACAGAAAGATATTATAATAGTATTTAGCGGAGTTTTCGTATAAGCGTGCCGCACATTTAAAGACAGTAAAATATTTCGGCTGTGTGGCTCGGTTAAGCCGATTTTTGCCCCATGGCAGAACAGGAGAATATATGGAAGAAAATATCAGCAATATCCCTGCAGAGGGCGGCGAAGGCGCACTCCCCTCGGAGAATATTACGGAGCCTGTACAGGAAACGGCGGGGGAGCCCGTCGGTGCGGATAAAAGCCCCGAAAAAGCTTCGTCGGAAAATAAAGCTTTGAAAAAAAGGAAAAACCCCTTTGCGGGATTTTTTAAGCGCAATTCGGATTATTTCCTTGCGTTTTTTGTGCCTGCATTAATATTGTTTGCAGCCTATATTGCCTTCGGAGTGTACCCCTTTAATCCAAAGGGAGATATGTCCGTCCTTGTCCTTGACCTTAACGGTCAGTATGTATACTATTATGAAAATCTCCGTGACGTGCTTCACGGAAACGGAAGCCCCTTTATATCCTGGAGCCGCAATCTTTCCGGAGAGATAATGGGAATGTACGCCTATTATCTCGCAAGCCCCTTTGTACTTATACCCATGCTGCTGCCAAGGGCATGGATGACCCAGTCGCTGCTTATCATGCAGCTTTGCAAGGTGGGAGCGGCTTCGGTCACATTCTATTATTATCTGCAAAGATCAAAGGGCTGCCGCAGGAATACCTGCCGTGTATTTGCTCCTCTGTATGCACTGATGGGATATATGGTGGTACAGCTCATGAATCCTATGTGGCTGGACGGTCTTATTTACCTGCCCCTTATAGTTTACGGCATTGAGAATATCATTGACGATAACGGCTGGATAAGGTTTATTATCCCTCTTGCCCTGATGTATATGGCACACTTCTATATCGGCTGGATGATAACCTTCTTCTCCATAATTTATTTCCTCTATTACTATTTTGCGGGAAAGAAAAACTATACATTTTCCTTTAAAGGCTTTTTCTTTGCGGGCTGTAAATTCGCCCTGGGGGGAGGAATAGCCGCCTGTGCCGCAAGCTGGGTGCTGCTGCCCCTGTATAATTCACTGAAGCTTGGAAAGTTCGATTTTTCCACCCCTGACTATACCCTCAAAACTCAGTTTGACTTTGTGGATTTCTTCAAAAATCTGCTTC
>CAMAIG010000247.1 GCA_945835085.1 uncultured Ruminococcus sp.
AATTCAACACATGGGTAGTAAATAATCTTATCAGCGGCGTGAAAAACGGCAAATTCTCTAAGGAATGGGCGGCGGTGCAGCTTGCAAATTATTTCGTTAGGGGCAAGCTCACCGAGGCGGACATAGAACGCTTTGAGGCTGAAACCTATGTCCCCGAGCCTGAGCCTGCCGAAGACACTATCACAGACGATTTTGCGGAGGAATAATATGAGCGATTACACAATCACAGCTAAGGCGGCATTAGGTACAGCGATCGCCGCATTATCGGGTTTTCTCGGCGGCATGGACGGCGTGATGTATGCGCTTATCGCATGCATCAGCATTGATTATGTGACTGGTGTGGCTTCTGCCGCAAAGCAGAAAAAGCTGTCCTCCGAAACGGGTTTCTGGGGGCTTGTCCGCAAGGTCTGTATTCTTGCACTTGTGGGCGTTGCCAACATGATAGATGTCAACGTCATCGGCAATGGAGATGTTTTCAGGACTGCCGTGGCGGCTTATTACATAGGCAATGAGGGCATCAGCCTGCTGGAAAACATCGGCAGTCTGGGCGTGCAGCTGCCGCCTAAGCTCATTGAGGTCTTAATTCAGATCAGAGGAAAGGGAGATAATGATGAACATAGTGAAGAAAACCGGGACCATTAACACAACGTCCCTTAAAGGCAGAAAAATTGAGTGGATAGTGATACACTACACCGCAGGCACAACTTCCAAGGCAGGCAGCGCGCTTGATCTTGCGGCGTATTATCTGAGCGGCAAGGCGGCAGCGTCCTCGGATTTTATCGTTGATGATACGGCGGTGGTGCAGTACAACGGCGACATCGCAAACCGCTATACATGGGGCGTGGGCGGCAGCAAATACACCTCCATGAGTACGCCCGAGGGCGGCAGGTATTACGGCAAGTGCAAAAACAGCAGCTGCATCAACATCGAGGTGTGCAGCAACAAGACCAACAAAAAGTCGCTGCTTGCCTCCGACACCGATTGGTATTTCACCGATGCGGAAATTGAACTGACCGTCCGGCTGACACGTCAGCTTATGGAGCAGTACGGCATTGACGCCGAGCATGTTATCATGCATCATCATGTGACGGGCAAGGTATGCCCCAATCCATGGACGGTTACCCCCGACAGGCTCAGCGGCTGGCAGGATTTTCAGCGGAGGATATCTGCCGTTAATGATACAGCATCGGCTGCGGAAAAATCTTCGGACAAGCTTTACTGCGTGCAGGTGGGAGCGTTCGCCGATAGATCCAATGCCGACAAGATGCTGGCGGAGGTTAAGAAAAAATATCCTCAGGCGTTTATTAGTGTGAAGTAAAAAAATCCCGGTAAGCTCATTGACCGATGTCTTTGAGATTACCGGGATTTTTTATTTCTGTATTTCCGATGACAAAAGCACTATACCATAATTCCATATCATAATGCTGTTGTCAAATTTGAATGGCAGGGGCAGGGCACTGCCGTCCATATCCGACAACATATCAGTTATGGCGACGTAATCCCCTGCAAGATCTTTTAATGCGTCCTTGGCTCTCTCTGTGGGAGCAAGGACTATTTTTATTTTGTGCCCGTCATCGTCGGGATTTGCGTAAACATATATCCGCCAGACGATCTTATCAATGATCTGCTTCTGCTGTTCGGGCGGAAGCTTACCGATATCAGCACACTCTTTAAACACCTGCTCAAACTCTTCAACGGTTCTGTCAGAGTTATCCACCGCCGCTTCCAATTCGAGGATCCTGCTGTCTATGGATTTCTTCTGCCGACTGCATTCTTTGACCGCCTCTCTCAGCTCGTCGCTGTCAACACCGTCAAGGATAGCTTTTGTGCCGTTGGCTATCTTCTTTTTCAGCGCCGCCGACTGTCGGCGCAGATCATTTATCATCATTTCATCTTGCGGTTCGGCACTCATTATCATGATCTTTTCCGACACTCTCGTGCATATCTCGGGTGTAAAAAATGTACTGTTAAGCTGTCTGATAACCTCCGCTTCCAGCAGATCGGCTTTAATTGACTTCAAGCAGCACTGGTGTATGCTGTGATTGCCGCAGGTATAATATGCATACTGATAGCCCTTGCGTGTGCGTGTATCGCCGTGCATTGCCTTTCCGCAGTGTCCACAATATACCTTGCCCGATAACAGATAATCACGCTTAGCTTTATTCTTTGCACCCTTGTGTGCCTGCTCTTTCATACGCTTCATTGCCTCCTTATATTCCGCTTCGGTGATGATTGCAGGAAACGCTTCCTTTACTCTGATCACTTCGGAATCGTCCTTATATTTATGACGGTTCTGCTTTCCGTTCTTCGCCTGTGCAGTGCGGTTATAAACGTATGTGCCTGTATATTTCTCGTTTCGGATAAGGTCGTAAAGACTGTTTTTCTTGAAATCTCCACCGCGTTTGGTTTTATATCCACTGCGGTTCAGCTCGTCGATAATGGGTGTATACCCACTACCGGAAAGATACATATCAAAGATAAGACGTACAGCAGCCGCTTCTGTCGGATTAATTATGTAATGCCCTTCCCTATCCAGATCGTAACCAAGCGGCGGCATTCCGCCCGTATGCTTAGCGTTGTATGCATTCTCCTTCAGCCCGCGCATAACCTCTATCGCAAGATTTGCCGAGTAATATTCGTTCATGCCTGTAATGACATACATCATCATTCTGCCTTCGGGCGTGCGGTCAAGCCGCTCCCGGACGGATACAAATTCAATTCCGAGCTTTGCAAGCTTCTCAGTGTACACAATGGTATCTGAACCATTGCGGCTGAAACGTGAAAGCTCGTAAACCATGACTGCTTCAAACTTCCCTGCTTCGGCGTCTGCCATGAGCTGTGAGAATCCATCACGCTTATGTATGTTTTTATAGCCCGACAGCGCCTCGTCCTTATACACGGCAACAATATCATATTGACCTGTCTGCTGTGCATAATATCGGCATGCTCTGACCTGCTCGTCGATACTCTCCGTGCGCTGATTATCGGAGCTGTATCGGGCATATATTGCTGTTCTTTTCATGTAATTTCCTCCTTGACTTTTTCAAGGAGCTGTGATACAATAAATATAACTTGTCTAGGGTTATGATTGTATCGTAGCTCCTCTTTCTCCCCGTTCGGTGTTGGCGCATCGAGCGGGGATTTTTTTTATTATTCTTTATAAATTATGCTTACTTATCTCTTCCGCAGCCCTTGCAGTTTCTCACCGTAATAGGATTGACTGTGCCGCATTCGGGGCAGGTCCATGTATTTCCGACGTTTCTGACATTCTGAGATGATGCGGTTCTTCCGGAGCTTTCGGGAGCATGTGCCGCAGCCGACTGCATATCAACAAGCCGCTTTGTATTGTAATTGATATTTTCAAGGTTTTCCATAATTGCGGCAAGAGCCTGCAAAATGAAGAATACAAATACTCCCATTGAAATTATCTCGATGCCTATTGATGCAAGTACAAGTGAAAATGTAAGATATCCGCCTATAATAATAGCAAGAATAAGAATGAGAACCGAAAGAACCTTTACCGAACCTGATTTCATGATGTTATACCTCCTATAATCAATGTGATTAACAATACCGCTAATCACATTGATTATAATACTTATGTCAGAATTTGTCAATAGTTTACAATGTAATATCGCAATATTCCCAAAAAGCTTTTTTAATATATTTCTCGTCAACCTCAAAATATT
>CAMAIG010000248.1 GCA_945835085.1 uncultured Ruminococcus sp.
CCTTCGGACTGCTTATGAAAAAGCATGATGACCCACGCACCGCTCTGATGTATGGCATGGGTCACGGCGGAATTGAAGCAATTCTGCTTGTGGGTGTTACCATGCTAAGCTATATCGTTATTGCGGCAACGGTAAATTCTGTGGGGCTTGAAAGCGCTGTGCAGCTTTATTCGGCAGGTCAGCCGGAAAATGCTGAGCTTATCAGGCAGCAGTTTGAGATGCTCCGTTCCATGAGCATGGGAAATGCGCTTATAAGCGTATATGAACGCATAATTGCAATAACTGTTCACATCTCCTTGTCTGCAGTCGTATTTGCGGCAGTTAAGGTAAAGGGCAAGGGCTGGCTTTATGTGCTTGCTGTTTTGCTCCATGCTTTGCTTGATCTTCCCGCTGCATTTTATCAGAAGGGCGCTCTCACTGCTCCCCTGCTGTATGTGGTGCTGACGCTTATCACAGGCGTAATGGTTTTCGTCGGAGTTAAGTGCTTTAAGCTTGCAAAGAAAAACATGACTGTTAGTGACGAGATATGTGAATAATTTCTTGACAAACTTTTTTTAAAATGATAAAATAACATTGACCCTTGGAGGTGAAGCGGTTGGCAGAAAACGATAAAAAAAGCAAGAAGCAGCTGCCGCTGCGTTTATCCGCTTCTCTTTACGATGAGCTGGCAAGATGGGCTGAGGACGATTTCCGTTCCATCAACGGTCAGATAGAGTTCCTTCTTACCGAGTGCGTAAGGTACAGAAAAAAGGCGAAGCCTTCGGAGGAAAACGATGAGTAACGTGTTATTGAGCTGTCTGTTAAGCCTTCCCACTGCACTTATAATGATAATATGCGGCGTGTGGTTTATAAAAGAGCCTCCTTCGGATATAAACGGGATGATAGGCTACAAGACGGAAATGTCCTGCAAAAATCCCGACACCTGGCTCACGGCACACTATATCTGCGGTAAGTTCTGGCTTGTTTCGGGAATTATCTGCCTGATACTTCCCCCGATAAGCATAACAGTTCTTTCGGGAGTGATTTCAGGTGATGCTCTCTTTAATACGGCATTGTTTTTTACCTATGCCGATATAGCCATGCTCATTGCTGCTATACCGGTAACGGAGTCCCGTCTGAAAAGGATATTTAACAAGGACGGTTCACGAAAATAAAACTTGAAAGCGAGGCAGAAAAATTGAGCGAGATCTTAAAAGTAGAAGGCCTTTCAAAGGTCTATAAAAAGGGTGCCAAGGCTGTTGATGAAATAAGCTTCAGCGTCAATGAGGGCGAGATATTTGCTCTTATCGGTCCTAACGGTGCAGGCAAGACCTCAACTATCAGAATGATATCCACACTTATAAAGCCCACAGGGGGCGACGCATTTGTGGACGGGCACAGTATTGTGAGAGAGCCTGACAAGGTAAGGGCGTCTATCACATATCTCCCCGACGAAGCAGGTGCTTACAAGACCATGAAGGGAATAGATTACCTTTATTTCATGGCAGGGCTTTTCACCTCCGACAGCGCCCAGGCAGAGGAGTATGTTAAGAGAGCTGTTGATATGTGCGGTCTGGGTGACAGGCTTGAGGAAAAGATCGGCGGCTATTCAAGAGGTATGATAAGAAAGCTGCTCCTTTCCCGTGCAGTTATGACAAGACCCCGTCTTGCAATACTTGACGAGGCTACATCGGGACTTGACGTTATAAACGCTCTCGATATCAGAAAAACTATCAAAAGGCTTTCCGCCGAGGAGGGCATGAGCTTCCTGCTTTCCTCCCACAATATGCTGGAGATAGAATATGTTTCGGACAGAGTGGGCATTATGGCTCACGGCAAGCTTATGGTCACAGGCAGCATTGAGGAGCTTAAATCCCGCTATAATGCCGCTAACCTTGAGGAAGTATTTGAAAGGGTGGTGATGAGCGATGAAGTTAGGTAATCTGCTTAAAAAGGAGCTTAAAGAGCTGCTTACCGTTCAGGCGCTTTTCTCAATGGTATTTACCTGCCTGCTTCTTATCTGCATGGGTCAGATAATGGGCTCTGCCATGGACGAAGCCATGAACAATTCCACGGTTAATATCATTAATTACGACAGCTCGGATTTTACTGACGAGATGATAAAAAAGCTTCCCGACTACGGTGCCGACCCAAAGATAATAACCGCTGAACCGGGTGCGGATTACAGCGCTCTGATGGAAGAAAATGAACTGGATAATCTTGTTGTTATCCCCGAGGGCTTCGGTGATAAGATAGTAAACGGCAGCGAATCCGTTTCTCTTGACTGCATAAGCCTTATCAACAAGAGCGGTATGGCTTCCACTATGAGCAGCATTTCCGCTGCAAGCCTTACCGAGGCTATTTCCGATTATGTGGGTAATTATATCGAAACTGAGAAGATACAGCTTTCGGAAGAGGAAATAAACCTTATCAAGGACCCTGTTATAGAGGTTGAATACACTGCTTCAAACGGCAGGACCGTTCAGGTCACCTCAGATGTGCTGAGTTCTATTCTTATGACGCAGTCCCTTATTGCTCCTATGGCGGTTTTCTTCCTTATTCTGATGGCTTCTCAGATGATAATGACCGCTATATCCACAGAGAAGATAGACAAGACCCTGGAAACACTCCTTTCCGCTCCTGTTTCGAGAATAACGGTGCTTGTTTCCAAGATGATCGCAGCCCTTGTGGTTGCGCTTCTTAATGCGGCTTCCATGATGATAGGCTTTGTGTTCTACGTTCAGGGCATGACAGGCAGCGCTATCCGGGCTGAAACTGCCGAGGCTGAGCTTGAAATGGGAACCAGCGTTACAGAGGCTATGGCTCAGCTCGGAATGACCCTTTCCGCAGGTAATATCGTTCTTTTCGGTCTGCAGCTCTTCCTTACCATTGCCATAGGTCTGTCATTGTCCCTTATCCTCGGTGCAATGGCTACCGATGTTAAGTCTGTACAGACTCTTACTATCCCTATCATGATGCTTACCATGGTACCCTTCTTTGTTACCATGTTCTCCGATGTAAATTCCCTTTCGCCTATGTTCAGGACGATCATGTACATCATTCCCTTCACTCATACATACACTGCAATGAGCAATATGATGTTCGGTCATATGGGTCTTTTCTGGGCGGGTCTTGCATATCAGTGCGTATTCTTCGTGGTATGTATGTATCTGGCGGTAAAGGTATTTACTACCGACCTGCTCTTTACCATGAACTTTTCCGTTGACGGCGGCAAAAAGAAAAAGATTGGAGTGAAGTAAGCCTTGAAGCTCCATGAGCCTTATGAGCCGAAAAAACAGAAAAATGCTGCGGTAATTGTTGCGGCTGTGATGTTTACACTGGTTGTGGGTGCCATGTGGGCGCTCAGAAAAAAGCTGATGATAGAGATCCCCGATCTTATGATATACTCGGGCTGTGCGCTTATTCTTATTCTGTTTTCGGTTTCCGATATCAGGCGAAAGCGTGAAAATTATGAACAGGCACAGGCTCTAAGAAAACAGCAGGACGAGATCGGAACAGACTCTTATTCCGACAGCGGCATCTTCTTCAGAAATGAAAAATGATTGGCGTATCGGAATAGAAACAGCTAAAAATTGCTTTGTCAAAAACGTGCCACCGGCACGTTTTTGAAAGTTAATTTTGTGGGGACTCCTTAAAAGGGGAGGCGGTCTTGTTCGCCTCCCCTCGAAATGCTGTCGCATTTCTCA
>CAMAIG010000249.1 GCA_945835085.1 uncultured Ruminococcus sp.
CGATGCCTGCCTGCCCAAGGATAGCATGGACGTTATCTTTATGTGCTCCATGTATCATGCGGTGTATATCACCGACATCGAGTTTGTTAAGGACGATTTTATTGCCAGCCTTCGCAAGGCTCTAAAGGAAAAGGGCAGACTCATTATTGCAGATAATAACATTACAGAAAACGGTGTTCCTTCATATTACGGACCCGGAATAAGCCCTCAGCTGATAGTTGCTCAGCTCAAGCACTACGGCTTTAAGCTTATAGATTCTGTTTCACTTATTCCCCAGAGATTTGTACTTGTATTTGAAAAAGACGGAAGTGTTCCTCCGTTCGAAAGTGAGAAAAAATCAAATGAAAAGAGCAGACGCCGCAAGCATTTACAACAGCGCCCCATGCAGTGATGAAAGCCTGTTTTTTTCGGGTTTTGCAGGCAGCTCGGCAATGTTCGGCGCTGCTCACCCCACAGAGGACAGCAGAGGAGATGCTGCCTGCGGCAAAATAATGCATATTGCATCAGACAGCTTTCTTCACCGTCCATCACTTTGCGATGAGGCAGTCAATTCTATCTCGGGTTTTATCAACAGAGATATCTATTCTCTGCAGGAGCCATACAGAGCCTTTCTTGCCCATTCAGCCATTGTCTTTATCCATAAGAAAAAGGCAAGGTGCATATTTTCGGGAAACGGAAGGATATACCATCTTTCCGGGGGAAAGGTCATAGGAAGCACGGAACAGCGTGAATATCTGCTGTATGGCAAGAAAATACGATATAAAGAGAATTTTGCACCGGAATTTGATCTTGCCCGTGGAGATAATTCATTTGTTATCTGCTGCGGAAACAGCAGTGCTGATATTGAAGCAGATGTGCTTGAAAGCATATTTGCTTCATCGGTATCTGCCGAAGAAGCTGCACAGAAGCTTGGGGACAGCCTGCCCGGAAACGAGCTGTCTGTTATGACGGTAAAGCTGCCTGAAAGGAAAAGCCTGCTCGGACGCCTCTTCGGAGGCGGCAGGTGATGCTTTTCTCCCGTTTTACGGTCATATCTGCTGCTGTGTTTTTCTTGCTGATGTCGAATAAGGGTGCTTTTTCTGTTTAAAAGCCATCTGTCCTACGGTGCCAAATGCAGCACCGTGGATCATGAAATAACTTCTTCCCATTGATGCTCCTCTGACCTGTGACCCATGACATAAGCCTGTCGGTCACGTTTACTTTATGAATGGGATATTCGGGGTAAGCATATTTTGAGGATCGGAATAATATAGAATGGTAGGGAAATTATTATGAATAACGAACGAAAAAATAAGCTTCTTGCTCATGCCGAAGAGGTTTTTGCAAAGGTCGATGAGCTTCGCAGGCTTGGACTTATATGTGATGACGGGGATTTCGTTCCGTCTGTGCATTATCCTCCCATAACGGAATATCCAAACAACGGCGTGGATGAATGTATGAAGGGGTATGAGTATCCTGCCGACGGAAAGATGGATATCTATGTGCATATACCCTTCTGTATCCAGCACTGCATTTTCTGCCATTATCCCGGTATGAACGGCAGCTGTGATGAGGAAAAGGAAAAATATATCGGCTATCTTATCAGAGAAATTGATCTGTATCTTGAGCATTTCGGCATTGAAAAGATTTGCCCCCGCTCCATTCTTTTAGGCGGCGGCACACCTACATATCTTGCTCCCGAGCTTCTTGACAGATTTCTTACCGAGTTTGATAAGCGTGTGGATATGTCAAGCTGCAAGCAGTATAATGTTGACCTTGACCCCAACTCCATTCTGGGCGACGAAGGAACAGAGCGCTGTGAGATAATGAAGCGCCACGGTATTACAAGGCTTACTATCGGAGTTCAGTCCCTGGACGCAAATGTTCTGAAGCTTATGAACCGTGCCCATACCGCTGAAATGGCTGAGGAGGCTGTAAGAAAGGCGGTTTCCTTCGGCTTTGATGTGAATATCGAGTTTATTTACGGCTACCCAGGAGAAACCATCGACAACTGGATAGAGGTCATTGACAGAGCCTGCAAGCTCCCCGTAGGAGAGATTCAGCTTTACAGACTGAAGGTACAGGCATACGGCGATATGCAGGGCGCTATTAATAAGATCGCCAAAAGAGGAAGCGGTTCAGCCGATATCCCCGATTTCAAGCAGACTATGCTCATGAAGCAGATCGCTGCGGATATTCTTGCTGAAAACGGCTATTACGAAAATCTCAGAAGAGTTTACTCTAAGTCCAAGAAGATATTCTCCCACTATGCTTATAATCAGTGCTGCAATCTTTACGATCAGGTGGGCTTTGGTCTTACGGGATTTTCAAGCTATCATGACAGATTTGATATCAATTCACAGTATTTTGATGAATATTACTCTCTCATAGACAGCGGCAAGCTTCCCATCACAAGAGGCTATACTCGTCCCGCAGATGAGCAGCTCAGATGGGCGATCGTCCTTCCGCTGAAAAACAGAGATATCAGAAAGAGCGACTATCTGAAGCAGACAGGTGTTGAGTTTGATAAGGTATTCCGCAAGAAGATCGAGGTACTAAAGGAGTACGGTCTTATTGAGGATACAGGCAAAACTGTCCGTCTGACAGAGCTTGGCGGCTTCATTGCCGACGAAGTCTGCGAGCATTTTAATTCGGACAGGTTCAAGCCCTTCCCCCGTGAAAGATATGCTGACGGACCTCTCAATCCATATCTTTACAACAATGCATTTGACGAAGAATAAAGCTTCCTTCAGAAGATCTCATTGACCTTGTTTGCGGTAGCTTTGACTGCAGTGTTTCGGTCTGATGGGATTTTCTTGAATAATCAGAAGGCAGGTCATTAAATGAAAGAAACTATCCCTGTTTTAATAGAAGGAACATCTATAACCAAGGTGTTTATCGACTATGCCAGCGACAAGGGAATGAGATCCTATCAGGAGGATCATTTTGCCGTTTCGGTGCTGAAAAACGGCGGTGCGGCGGCTGTTGTCGCTGACGGCATGGGCGGCATGGCAAACGGTGCCGAAATAAGCACCGCAGCTTCGGAAGACTTTATTGAAGCCGTTTCGGGGATAGATACCGAAAAAAAGCCTGTTCATATCCTTTTTGAAGGGATAATCAATAAGATAAACCGTTCTCTTTCAAATAAGGGGGGCGGCTCCACGCTTTGCGGAGTTTTATGCTGCCCAAAGGGCATCTACTGGTGCTCGGTAGGGGACAGCAGATTATATCTCATTCGTGAGGGAAAGCCCTATCAGGTCACTCAGGACGGGGATTATATGAATGAGCTTCTTGATTCCGTAATTAGCGGCGAAATGAGCTTTGAAACAGCAACGTCCGATGCTCAGAAGGATTCCCTGTGTGATTTTATCGGAGCCTCGGGACATCTTGTTCCCGACTGCAACGTTCGACCCTTGGTTCCCGAAATGAGCGACAGACTGTTTTTATGCAGCGACGGAGTATACAATGCTCTCCCCGAAGCGGAGCTTGCCCGAATAATTATGGAAAATCCCTGCGACCCCGCAGAGAAGATTATAAAAAGAGTACTTGAAATGAGGTTTGAGGGGCAGGATAATATCACTGCGCTGACCATAAGCTTCGGCTGATTTTGCTGCTGTTACTGCAGCCTTTTGGAGGAGGGAAGTCCTTGCTTAAAATCACAACATCGGCATATACAAGCAGCGGCGGTCGTGATGTAAATGAAG
>CAMAIG010000250.1 GCA_945835085.1 uncultured Ruminococcus sp.
ATATAAGTCATAGAAAATTTGCCAAGAAGGAGGTTTAAACGAGGTTCCCACATTATCATGGGGGAAAAAGCATGACATTTGAAATGATAGACGCTGTTAAAAATGCAGCAGATGAGCTTGGCTGCAGATATACCGAAAACACGCCTCTTTGCAGCTATACCACCTTCAGCACCGGGGGAAAATGTCCTCTTATGATAGAGCTTAACGGTGCCGCTTCTGCAAGCAGGCTCACAAGGCTCATGAAAGAAAAAAGCATTCCCTATTACGTTATCGGAAAAGGCTCAAACCTTATTGCCGATGACAGGGATATTGATATGATCTTCCTGCATACGGGTAAGGATATGTCGGATATCACCCAAGATGGAAACAGGCTCATCTGCGGTGCGGGAGCATCTCTTGCAGCTATCAGCGCAAGGGCACGGGACTTATCTCTTACGGGGCTTGAATTTGCCCACGGCATTCCCGGAAATGCAGGAGGCGCTGTGTTCATGAACGCAGGCGCTTACGGCGGTGAGATAAAGGACGTTATTGTCTGTGCGGAAGCCGTTGACAGGGAGGGAAACATCATCACCCTTTCAAAGGAGGAAATGGCTCTCGGCTACCGTCACAGCATTTTTAAGGAAAACGGTTTTATTATCACAAAGGCTGTGTTTGAGCTTGAAAAGGGCGTCAAGGAAGATATTTCCGCTAAAATGGCGGAGCTTGCCGCTATGCGAAAGGAAAAGCAGCCTCTTGAATTCAGAAGTGCGGGAAGCACCTTCAAGCGTCCCCAGGGGGCTTTTGCAGCAGCACTTATTGAGCAGTGCGGCTTAAAGGGCTACTGTGTAGGTGATGCACAGGTCAGCGAAAAGCACAGCGGCTTTGTTATAAACAAGGGACACGCTTCATTTGAGGATATTATGGCAGTCATTGCTCATGTCCGCAGGGTAGTTGAGGAGCAGACAGGCTATATCCTTGAATGTGAGCCTGAGATAATCAGCACACGATCAGATCGGGAGGGATAATATGAAATTTCTCATAGTAACGGGTCTTTCAGGCTCGGGAAAATCCGCTGCGGTAAATGTTCTTGAGGATATCGGATATTACTGCATTGATAATATCCCGCCCCAGCTCATTCCCAAATTTGCGGATATTTGCTTTCAATCAAAGGGACAGATGGACAGGATAGCCATAGTTACGGATATCCGGGGCATTGTTACGGATTCCGACGGCAACGCTCTTGACGATCTTGCGGAGGGGCTTGATTATATCCGTCATGCGGGATTTGAGGTGTCCGTTCTTTTCCTTGATTCCTCCGATGAAGCTCTTATTAAAAGATACAAGGAAACACGCCGCAAGCACCCTCTGGACGAACTTGCCCGTGGAAGCCTGCAGGCAGCTATCACTATGGAAAGGGATATGCTCTCAAAAATAAGAGAAGCCTCCGATTATTACATAGACACCTCGGACATGGCGATAGCTCAGTTCAAGGATACCGTAACCGACCTTTTCATGGACAATCCCGACGACAGAATGACCGTTAAGGTGATGTCCTTCGGCTTCAAATACGGAATGTGCCGTGAAGCCGATCTGGTTTTTGATGTAAGATGCCTGCCAAATCCCTTTTATATCCCCGAGCTAAAAAAGCACACGGGGCTTGAAAGCTGCGTAAGGGATTATGTGATGAGCTTTGAGCAGTCAAGGGAGCTTGAAAGCAAGCTCCGTGATATGATAGATTTTCTTATTCCCCTTTACAGGCAGGAGGGCAAGACCTCTCTCGTCATAGGCTTCGGCTGCACAGGCGGCAAGCACAGAAGCGTTACCTTTGCCGAAAATATCTATCATTATCTCTCCGACAAGGGGATAAGGGCAAGAGTAACACACAGAGATATTGAAGTGGGAAAACTGTAAAAAAGGTGATCTGATGTCATTTTCACAGGACGTTAAGGAAGAGCTTTGCTCGGTAATAACCGACAGGGATAAGGAATATGCCTGCCTTTACGGAATGCTCCTTTTCTGCCGTCATTTTGATGCTGAGGAAATTCTTTTCCAGACCGAAAACAGGCTTGCGGCAGATATGTTCGTAAGGCTTTCCGACAAGGTTATCGGCAGAGGAAGGATAGTAAGCATTTCGGAAACTCCGAAAAAAAACGGCACCGTGCTTTATTCCCTGAGAATACCCGAGGAAAGCGACAGAGAAGAGATAATTTTCCGATTCAGGATATCCTCCCGAAGTCTTATCCACAGGATACAGGAGGATATTATCGACAACAACAACGTTTTTGCCTTCATTGCGGGAGCGTTTCTTTCCTGCGGAAGTCTTACAGAGCCCATAAAGGAATATCACATGGAGTTTGCAGTCCCCTTTGAGGATCTTTGCACCGACCTTAAAGCATTGCTTGAAAGGCTCGGAATATCCTCAAAGTATGTGGAGCGGAAGGGTCTTTATGTGCTATATTTCAAGGGCAGCGAGGATATCGAGGATATGCTCACAATAATGGGTGCCACCAAAGCCTCTCTTGAGCTTATGAATGTTAAGATATTAAAGGACGTAAGAAACAAGGCAAACCGTATCGCAAACTGCGATAATGCCAATATCGAAAGGATCCTCCAGGCATCTCAGAAGCAGATAGAGGACATTGAATATATTTTAAGCACCGAGGGCATAGAAAGTCTTTCTCCCGAGCTTGCAAATATGGCCGAGGTAAGGCTTGAAAACCCCAATGCTTCACTGAAAGAGCTGGGCGAGCTGCTTGATAAGCCCGTGGGACGCTCGGGAGTAAATCACAGGCTCAAAAAGCTTTCGGAAATTGCCGCACAGCTGAGAGAAGAACGCGGCACACTGTAAAAATAAGGAAGAATACTATGAAATTCAGACCATGTATTGATATACATAACGGCAGAGTAAAGCAGATCGTCGGAGGAAGCCTTGCGGATAAAAATTCCGCTGCCGATGAAAACTTCGTTTCCGAGTATGACGGAGGATATTATGCCGCTCTTTACCGTGACAGAGGGCTTTACGGGGGACATATAATCATTCTTAACCCCGCAGGCTCCGAATATTACGAGGCAGACAGGCAGCAGGCATTTGCAGCTCTCGGGGAATTTCCCGGGGGAATGCAGATAGGCGGCGGCGTGAATGACGAAAACTGCACCGAATATCTTGAAAAGGGCGCTTCCCATGTTATCGTCACTTCATATGTGTTCAAAAACGGTGAGATAAGCTTTCCCCGTCTTGACAGGCTGGTTTCAGGAGTGGGAAAGGAGCATCTTGTTCTTGATCTTTCATGCAGGAAAAGGGACGGGAAATATTTTATCGTTACCGACCGCTGGCAGAATTTCACGGATATGGAGGTAACTGCGGAAAATATTCTTATGCTAAAAGGTTACTGCAGCGAGTTCCTTATCCATGCAGTTGACGCCGAGGGCAAGCAGAAGGGCATTGAACGGGGTGTTGCTTCGCTCATGGGCGATACTCCCGGGATAACTGCCACCTACGCCGGAGGGATAGGTTCTTTTGACGATCTTGATACTCTCAGGGAGCTTGGCAAGGGCAGGATAGATTTTACCGTGGGCAGTGCCCTTGATATTTTCGGGGGAAGCCTTGATTTTGAAAAGGTTTGCAGATATCCCGAGAAAAATTTGTGATCTTAACGAGCAGCATCATGCTTTACATGGCGCTGCTT
>CAMAIG010000251.1 GCA_945835085.1 uncultured Ruminococcus sp.
GCCGATCATTCTCCTCTTCTCAGGACATAGATGGTAACTTTTCTGTTGCCCCACTGAATACAATCGTCATACTCATTCATGAAAAGGTCAACAACTATATGTCCCGCACGGACGGAATAACCCGTATCTGCGGCAATTGCATAGCCGTATACGCTGCCGTCCTCTGCAATTATGTAAAGCTCGGAGCCGTAGGGTATGATTTTAGGGTCAACTGCTACATAGCCCTGGAAAACTGTCTTTCCCGTTGACATAAGTGCATCGGGCTTGGCGGTATATGCACAGGACTTGCCTGTTACGGTATCCACATAATCAACGGGCACACCATTTTCATCAAGGACAAGCCAGTCGGGGATATCAAAGAGGGACACTCTTTCTACGGAATTCGGGTCTACCCCTCCTGCATAGGAAGAAGCTGTCTGCTCCTCGGTGCTTTCGGGTTTCATTGTACCGGTAAGAATGACCTTATCAACTGCGGGCTTTATCACGGTTTCGCTGACGATCTCAACGTCCGTTGTCCTGCCGTCAACGACCTTTGAGCGGGTTTCAACAAGTACCTCGCCCTCCTCGCCTTCCTCGGAAACTACTCTTTCTCCCTCGGGAAGCTCCTCGTCGTTTTGGTAGACGATCTCATAATCAAGGCTGTAGGTCTTTGTATTTGTAACGTACTCCACACGGCTTACCGAGATCACTGCTCCGTCATAGAGCTTTCCTCCTTCGGGGAATTGGAGGATATCATGCTCATTAAGTGTGATATCGGCGCTGTCAAGTATCTCCTCCACAGTGCTGTCGGCAGATGCTTCAACGGTTATCGTTTCTCCGTCTGCCTTTACGCTGATATTATATTCTTCCTCAGCCGATTCATGGCTCCTTGCGGCTCCGCCGCTGATGAAGGTCTCCGAAATTGACTCGGCTGCGGTTTCCTCGGGGATAAGGTCGGTAACTGCCTCTGTCTGCACCTCGGGGGCTTCACTTACTATATCATTTTCGCTTCCCGAAAAAGCTGCTGCCATGATGCCTCCTGCAGCAACCACTGCTGCTGCGGCACAGGCAATATATTTTCCGATCTTAGACTTTTTATGTTTCTCAGCCGATATCAGCCTGAAATTCTCTGCCATAACTATGCTCCTTTAAAGCAACGCTTGCCACGCGTTCCTGATAACCACCTTTATGTTCTTTACTGAAAGTTTATATTTTACATCTTTACCGTTTTTTTACCGACCATTCCGAGGAGTATTTTCCTCAAAATTGGTTATAAATGGTTTCAAAACGGTTACAAACTCACGTCACTGTTTGTAATTATAGCGTAATTCTTTTCTTCTGTCAAAGAAATTTCAAAGTCCCGTTTTGTGCAACTTGCTTAATAATTGTTGATTTTGTTCACAGGTTTGACTTATTTGGTGTACCTACCCGCTGAAATCAAAGATTTTTGTAACTTTTTTTAGTCATTCGTAACAAATCGCATTTTTTGCCCCGGAAACAGCTGTTTTTTACTTTTTGTATAATGGTTATTTGGTTATTTTTTAACTGTCAATGCGTATTTTCTTAACCTTATCTTAACATTATCCGTTGCATTGTCTTTAATATGCACATTATCGGCTGGCATTTTTGTATAAAGTGCTGATTTTTTGTAAAATCGGCGGCAAATAAAAAAATTATCCCACGAAAACGTTATAAACCCCTTATATGCCACTTGAAAATAAGCTGAAAAAAGTATATAATATATAATGCGGCAGAATATCTTTACAGTTACTGCCTGTCCTTATACTATATTTAAAGTACACGCAAAGGAGTCAACTATGAAAAACAACAACAAAATAAGCGATACAAGAAAAATGCTTCGCACTGCTATACCTGTTATCGGTGCGCTGTTTCTCTTCCTCATTTCCGCAGGCTATATCGCATACCGCATGGTAAGCAACTATAACTACAACGAAAGATGGAAGGATTACGACGAGTGCGGTCTGGGCTGATAATATGTTTATTTACAATGCAAGGATAGATCCTGTCTGCTCCCCTGTGATTGCTCGGGGCTATGTGGGCTTTGAGGGCGGCAGGATAACCGAAATTGCCGAGGGCACTCCTGCTTCGGTTTCCCACGGCGATATTGACGCAAAGGGTATGCTGCTTATGCCCGGTCTTATTGATATCCATACACACATGGGCTTTATCGGTGACGGTGCGGGCGAGGAAGGCATTGATGTAAACGAGGGCAGCGACCCTGTTATGCCACAGCTCAGAGCTGTGGACGGAATAAATTTCCGTGACGGTTATTTTGCCGACGCTGTTAAGGCGGGTGTTACCTCGGTGGTTACGGGTGTTGGCTCTCTTAATCCCATCGGCGGCGACATGATAGCTCTCAAGACTGCGGGAAGATATCTTGACGAAGCCATTATCAGGCGGGCGGGCATTAAATTTGCTCTGGGCGAAAATCCAAAGTCCTATTACACCGAGCGGGACGAAGCCCCTCAGACAAGAATGGCGACCGCTGCTCTTATCAGAGAAGCTCTTGAAAAGGCAAGGCGCTATATGGCTCTTATTGACGCTGCGGAGGATATTTCCGATCAGCCCGAATATGATATCAAGTCGGAGGCGCTCATTCCCCTGCTCAAAGGTGAGCTGAAGGCTCATTTTCACTGTCACCGTGCCGATGACATTCTCACGGCTCTCAGAATATGCGAGGAATTTGAGCTCAAACCCCTTCTCGTTCACTGCACGGAGGGTCACCTGATAGCTGATATTCTTGCCGAAAAGGGTGCCGAGGCTGTGGTGGGTCCCATTATCTGCGACAGGGGCAAGCCCGAGCTTGCAAATGCAAGCCTTGAAAATGCTGCTTTGCTCACTGCTGCGGGAGTCAAGACCGCCATCTGCACCGATCACCCCGAAACTCCTATCGGCTATCTTATTACAAGTGCGGCTTTCTGCCATAAATACGGTCTTTCACGGGAAAATGCAATTAAGGCTGTTACGTCAAATGCAGCACAGCTTGGGGGCTTTGCCGACAGATGCGGCTCTATCGCTGTGGGAATGGACGCCGATCTTATTCTCCTTGACGGCGACCCCTTTGACATTATGACAAATGTTGTTATGACTGTTATTGACGGAAAAATCGTATATGAAAGGAATTAAACTATGACTGAAAAATTCAGAAAAACTGCTGCTCTTCTTTCGGCTATCCTTATATGCGGCTCTGTTTTCACGGGCTGCTCCGAGAAGGAAAGCGGTCAGGACACCCCTTCGGACAGCTCTGCCGAAACCGAAGGCACTGCATCAAATGATAATGACGGATACGAAAAGATCAACGGTCTTTTTGGGGATATCCGCACGGAATACAACACCTCTCTCGATCTGAGCGATTATCCTCTTACACCTTCTGAGGTGCCCGGGGACTATTCTCTTACTATTGAAGCGGAAAGCGGTGCTTTTTCGGGAAACGTTCAGGCAAGAGAGCTTCCCGAGGCTTCGGGAGGCGGATTTGTTAACGGTCTTAATCAGGAGGGCGACGAGCTGAAGCTTACTGCCGAAATAGAATACAGCGGATTTTACGACCTCAATTTCCTTACCATGGGAAGCGAGGGAAGGGTAAATTCCGTTCTTGCCGACGGGCTGAAGATCGGTGATATCACTACCACCGACCCGACCTTTTTTGCCG
>CAMAIG010000252.1 GCA_945835085.1 uncultured Ruminococcus sp.
CACTGCATATTGAGCAGATTTCTTTTATCCCTTTCACTTGTGATATCAAGCTTGGAGGATTCCTCAACGAGTGTTTTCAGCTTATCCGTTTCATCACGATTTATGTAGACCTCCGCAAGCAGTGAGAGATAATCGACATAACTATGCTTATCCTTTTTTTCGGAAACGAGGGTTTCGATCTCTTTTGTTACATCATCGGAGTATTTTTCCTCAGCAGCTTTTTTAATCAGCCTGCTGATATCCTGCAAAGCCTTCATATCCGAAAGAGTCATGCCGTTAAGCCTTCTAAGCTCCTTAACGATTTTTGTTCCGCTGACAAGTGATGGGATAAGAGCGACAATAAAACATATTATGAAAATAACTGCAAATGCAATCAATGCCCATTTAATTCCTGCGCTGAATCCGACAAATCCAAGAATAACACCTAATATGATACCCATGGCAGGGGACAGCTTGTGTATTTTATCGGTGGTCGCATCGGTAGTTTTTTCGGTTCTGTCAAGTAACTCGTATTCACGGCTTAATGCCGCATCAAGCTCTTCGTGTGTTATCTCTCGCATGATTATTCACCCCATTAAATAAAACTGCTCCGTCTGTCAGAAATGTACATGAGCATGATAAACTGATAGACGAAGCATGAAAGTGTTTACTTAGAGAATGCGGCAATGGACTGTTCTATCTTTTCCATCTTGTCAAGAGCCTTTGCAAGCTTTGCCTTCTCGGCTTCTACCTGCTTTTCGGGAGCCTTTGCAAGGAATCCGGGGTTATTAAGCTTATTATTCGAGAAGTCAATATCCTTCTGAACTGCTGCCTTTTCCTTATTAAGACGTGCAAGCTCCTTTTCCTTGTCAACAAGCTCGCTGAGAGGAATGAATATTCTTGCGGAATGTGTTACAACAGTTACTGCATCGGGAATATCAAATGCATCTCCTATCTCAACGGAGGAAGCGGAAGCAAGGCGTTCAAAGAACATTACTCCCGAGCGGAATACATCCTTATCGGCTGTTTCAATGAAAAGCTGAGCCTTAACGGAAGGAACAACGTTCATCTCTGCACGGCGGTTTCTTATAGCCTTTATTGCGTCGATTATCTTTCCGAAGTCCTCTTCTTCACCTGCAAATACAAGCTTTTCATCAAATACGGGGAAATCGGAGAGCATTATGGGCTTTTCACTGTCGGAAAGAGCTGACCAGATCTCTTCGGTAATGAACGGCATGAAGGGGTGAAGGAGCTTCAGCATTCCTTCCATTACCCATACCAGCACCTGCTGAGCGGCTGCTGCAGTTTCACCGCCTGCCTGTATTCTGGGCTTTGTAAGCTCAATATACCAGTCGCAGTAAATATCCCAGATAAAGTCATAAAGCTTCTGGCAAGCAACACCAAGCTCAAAGGCTTCAAGGTTCTGATTAACTTCCTTTGCAAGAGTGTTGAACTTGCTGATTATCCACTTGTCCTCAACAGTGAGATTTGCGGGTATTCCCTCAGCTCTGAAATCCTCGGGGAGATTCATCATGATGAATCGTGAAGCGTTCCATAGCTTATTTGCAAAGTTTCTGGAAGCCTTTACCTTATCCTCGATATATCTCATATCGTTTCCGGGTGCGTTTCCTGTTGCAAGCATGAAACGAAGTGCATCTGCACCGTACTGATCTATAACCTCAAGAGGGTCAATGCCGTTTCCGAGGGATTTGGACATTTTTCTTCCCTGAGCATCTCTTACAAGACCATGGATAAGAACAGTGTCAAAAGGAACCTTGCCCATGTTCTCAAGACCCGAGAACATCATTCTTATTACCCAGAAGAAAATGATATCATAGCCTGTAACAAGAGTGTTGGTAGGATAGAAATATTTCAGATCCTCGGCGTCCTTGTCAGGCCAACCCAGAGTTGAGAAGGGCCAGAGGGCAGAGGAGAACCATGTGTCGAGAGTATCGGGATCCTGACGCATGGGCTTTCCGCACTTGGGACATACAGCGTGATCTTCCTTTGTAACGACCATCTCTCCGCAGTCGTCACAGTAGAATGCGGGAATCTGATGACCCCACCATATCTGACGGGAGATGCACCAGTCCTTGATATTTTCAAGCCAGTGATAATAGATCTTGTCAAAGCGCTCGGGAACGAACTTTGTATCGCCGTTCTTTACAGCGTCGATAGCAGGACCTGCAAGGGGCTTCATTTTTACGAACCACTGAGTAGAAACCTTAGGCTCAACGGTAGTGCCGCAGCGGTAGCAGGTGCCTACATTATGGCTGTAATCCTCAACTCTTACGAGGAAACCGCCCTTGTCCAGATCCTCGACGATCTTCTTTCTTGCCTCGTATCTGTCCATTCCTGCATATGCGGGATAATCATCAACTATCCTTGCATCATCGGTCATTACGTTGATGATAGGCAGATCGTGACGCTTGCCCACTTCAAAGTCGTTGGGGTCATGAGCGGGAGTTATCTTAACGACGCCTGTTCCGAAATCCATCTCAACATAATCATCGGCAACAACGGGTATTTCACGTCCGACAAGAGGAAGAACGAGCATCTTGCCTATAATATCCTTATAGCGTTCATCGTTGGGGTTTACGGCAACGGCTGTATCGCCCAGGAGGGTTTCGGGACGGGTCGTTGCAAGCTCAACATATCCGCTGCCGTCCTTGAGAGGATATCTCAGGTGCCAGAAATGACCTGCCTGATCCTCATAGTTGACTTCTGCATCGGAAAGAGAGGTCCTGCAGTGAGGACACCAGTTTATGATACGCTCGCCTCTGTAAATAAGACCCTTTTCGTAATATTTAACGAAAACCTCCTTAACTGCCTTGGAGCAGCCCTCGTCCATTGTAAAGCGTTCTCTTGACCAGTCACAGGAGGAGCCGAGCTTTTTGAGCTGCTCAACGATCCTTCCGCCGTACTGCTCCTTCCATTTCCATGCACGCTCCATAAATCCATCTCTTCCGAGATCTTCCTTTGTAACGCCTTCCTTGCGCATTGCCTCAACTATCTTTGCTTCGGTCGCAATGGCAGCATGGTCTGTTCCGGGAAGCCAGAGAGCGCTGTATCCCGACATTCTCTTCCAGCGGATAAGGATATCCTGAAGAGTTTCGTCTAGGGCATGACCCATGTGAAGCTGACCTGTTATGTTTGGGGGAGGGATAACAATAGTATATGGCTTTTTCTTTGAATCGACCTCTGCACGGAAGCAGTTATTATCCATCCAGAATTTGTAGATCTTGTCTTCAACCTCTCGGGGTTCGTAGATCTTAGAGAGTTCCTTTTTCATTTTGATCTTTCCTTTCGTTGATTTTATCGGCATAGAAGACGAAAAAACGCCCCGAAGCCGACAGGGCTTCAGGGCGGAATGATCCGTGGTACCACCTGAATTCGCTGTAAGAAACAGCGCACTCTTTTCCGTAACGGGGAATCCGTTGAAGGCTAATAATGCAAAAAAATGCAGGTTCACCCTCAAAGCTCCGAGGCTACTTCGCCGGATCCTTCACAAAGGCTTGCACCAACCGCCTTTTCTCTGTGCTTCGGGAAAACGGATACTACTCCTCATCATTGCCTTTATAATATTAAATAGTATATCATATCCTCATCTTTTTGTCAAGAGTATTCGCTTTTTTTATAAAGGAAAAAAAATATCTGAAAAGTACTTG
>CAMAIG010000253.1 GCA_945835085.1 uncultured Ruminococcus sp.
CCCGCAGAAAAAACTCTTACCGTGAGCATTCCCGCAATAAAAACTGCCCCGAATATGCAAAGCCCGCAGATAAGTCCCGATGACAGTCCGTTCCTTCTCCTTTGATTTGCGGTGAAAAATGCACAGGAAAAGCAGCCTGCCGCCAGGGCTATCCCCGACATTGCCCTCACTGCACTGTCAGACATATCACAAATCACCGCCGCTGCCGAAAGCAGTGCCGCCGAAACCGTCAGCGCCCCTATGCCTGCAAGAGCGGATATTATAAAGTTCCGGAGCCGCTCACGTCTTTTCTGAGCTGCGTATGATCTGCGCACAACTATCCCCTCCGAATATATTTAGGGAACCTCGTTTAAACCTCCTTCACGGCAAATCCTCTATGAGTTTCGCCATCTGCTGCGTTATCAAACCTTGTAATACATCAAGTATTACTGCGGTTTGATGCCTTGCAGCTGACAAAACTCATTACGAGGCTTTGCTCGTGTCCCGGTTTGAACGAGAACCCCTTTATTCTCATAATTATATTCGGAAGAAAAAAATTTTATGCATCAAAAAGTCTGCCCGAAAATGGTGCAGCTTTTACCGTGAAAATTCCGTTTTCCGCTCTGACGGACACATTTCCCCCAACGGGAGTGCTGCCGCTGTAAATATTGCTGTCGGAATTGATAAGCTCTTTAAGCTCGGTATATTCACCTGCAGGGAACACTATCTCCTGCTCCTTATCGGAAAAATTCAGTACACAGACGGTAGTTTCATTTTCTGCACAGCGCTTATAGACAAATACCGATTTTTCCCTTTCATCGGGAAGTATCCAGCCGAAGCAGTCCATATTGTACTCGGCATTTGAAAGGGAAGGACGGGCACAATACAGTCCCGAAAGATGGGTCATGTATTTTGCGAAGGAATCATGGAGAGGATATTGAAGCAGCTCCCAGTCCTGGGCTCTTGTTTCGTCCCATTCCCTGAACTGAGCAAATTCGCCGCCCATAAAGTTCAGCTTTTTGCCGGGGTGAGTGTACATATACATATACATTGCCCTTGCCTGAGGGAATTTGACATCATAATCTCCCCACATCTTCTGAATTGCCGTTGCCTTGCCGTGAACATTTTCGTCGTGAGATATGGGCAGCAGGTAAAGCTCGTTATAGAAATAATGCATTGAGAAGGTTATCTTGTCATGATGGTATTTTCTTTCCTCGGGAGGCGTGCGGAAATAATCAAAGGTATCGTTCATCCAGCCCAGGTCCCATTTATAGTCAAAGCCCAGACCGCCGTATTCAACGGGTGCTGTGATCTTCGGGAAAGCGGTGGAATCCTCGGCTATGAGCATTGCATTCGGGTGGCGCTTTTTAAGACCGGTGTTTAGCTTTTTAAGAAACTCCACAGTACAGCCGTTTACTCCCCTTGCAGGATCTCCCTGCCAGTATATTGCTCGGCTGATGGCGTCCATTCGCAGACCGTCAAAATGATAAACGCTCAGCCAGTAATCCGCTGCGGACTGCAAAAAGCAGCAAACCTCACGCCTTGAATGGATAAAGTTGCAGGTTCCCCATTCGCTGATGTTGACCTCCTTTGCGGGATATTCATAAAGGCAGCTGCCGTCGTATCTTGCAAGAGCATAGCTGTCCACTGCAAAATGCACGGGAACAAAATCCATTATAACGCCTATCCCCGCATTGTGGCACTTATCAACAAGCTCCATTAGCTGAGCAGGAGTGCCGTAACGGGAAGTGGGAGCAAAAAAGCCCGTGTTCTGATATCCCCAGGAGCAGTCAGCAGGATGCTCGCTCAGGGGCATGAACTCGATATGGGTATAGTTATGCTCCTTGACATAGCCGATAAGCTTGTCTGCGATCTCCGAATATGTATACCAGCCGTTTTCATCGTCGGGCTTTTTTATCCATGAGCCGAGATGCACCTCATAGATGTTCATGGGCTTATTGTAATTGACACTGCGCTCCTTCAGCCATTTGCCGTCATTGAAGCGGTATTCCATAAGGTCTGTGATTATTGACGCAAATGCGGGGCGAAGCTCCATTGCAAAGCCGTAGGGGTCGCAGTGCTCAACTCGTCCCGCCTGAGAATAGATAACGTATTTATACATCTGTCCCTTCATGGCATTGGGGGAATAATATGTATAGACCTGCCCGCTGCGCTGCATATCCTCCTCCTTCCAGCCGTTCCACTCGCCGATTATGCATACTCTTGCCGCTCCCGGGGCAAAGGTGCGGAAGGTCGTCCCGCTCTCATTGGTATGAGCGCCGAAAAATTCGTATGCATCAAAAACATTTCCCATATAGAATTCATGCATATCCATAATAAAGTCAGTTCCTTTCATTGCAGTCATAGATAAGTCTGCAAAAACATCAGACAAAAAATCAAGCACCTTCATTTTCTCCGCAAAGCCTGCGGAGCCGAGATAATATCTATCATCTCAAATAAAGGTGCCTGTACTTTTTACTCATTCAACTGAATTTATTATAGCATATTTCCATGCTCTTGTCAACAGCAAAATGCCATTTTTCGCCGTTTATTTCACCAGCTTCTGTTTATTTTGGGTGGCGGAACAATACCTGTTCACTCATCATCGAGCTTCACGATGGAGGTAACATTTCCGCTGTATTTTTCATACTCTCCGATGCTTCCCATACGTCTGATCCTTTTGTCAAGCTTTTTCGTATCCACGATAAACTCCACCAGATCTCCATGACCCTCCCACAGCTCCACATATCTGTTGGTGGCGTCGGTATGGGAGTCTGCCTTGATATCTCCCACAACAGCGGTAAAGGAGCTTCCCGAATCGAGAGTTATCTTAAACCGCTCGCCGCAGCCATCGGTATAGCCTGTGCCGAGAGCAACGCAGACATCTCCGTTTATTCGCCTGATGCCCTGGAGATCGGTATAGGCTTCCTGCTGCATATCATACTGCACCGATGATGTATCGGTTATTGTGCGGTAGTCCATGTAGGTTTTGAAATCGGTGTCAACATCGGGAAGGGGTAGTGATTCTTCTTTTGCACAGACCTGCACATCGGTACAGGCAGCTGCAATGACAGAAGCAATAAGAACGGTAATTACACTTTTCATAAAATCATTCCTTTCGATAGTATTGTTGTCTTTTTTTCTTACAGATATACATTCTCTTGGGAAAAGATGTTAACAATATTATTATAATGAATGATCTTATAAAAAAGCACGAAACGGGACAGGCAGAAAAAAATCAGCCCCCATTATTTGCAGATGAATAATGAGAGCTGATTTTTTATTGTATCGTAACGCTGTTTACCGTAATAACGCTTGAAACGGGAGAGGAGGCTATTTTTTCAAGCACATCCATTCCCTCGGTGACCTGACCGAAAACCGCAAACTGCCTTGAATAATTGGGCACGCCGCCGTTTTCAAGAAATGCACTTCTAACCTCGGAAAGCTCGCCCTCCGAGGACAGATATTCCCTATCCTCGTCGCTGAACTCTACGGTGTTTACGAAAATAATATCCCCCGTTTCGTTCATGCACAAAGCACCCTTGAAGGGCCACAGATTTTTATGAAGCTCCGCCTCATAAGCTCTGTCGGGAACATCAAGAGTGAAAACAGTTCCCAGCTCATAAAGCTGAATGTTAACTCCGTCAATATTTCCCTGAGCGGCATT
>CAMAIG010000254.1 GCA_945835085.1 uncultured Ruminococcus sp.
AAATTATATTTGAATAATAGTGCTTTAATATAAAGTTCTGAAAATATAAACGGAGGTTATTTACATGGCTTCTATAAAGCTTACCGATCTTATTGATGTATCGGTTCTTCAGGAAATACAGGACGGATTTGCCGATGTTACGGGAATGGCAGCCCTCACCACAGACGCTGACGGCAATCCCGTTACTAAGGGAAGCAATTTCACGGATTTCTGTATGAAATATACAAGGCAGTCGAAGCTCGGCTGTGAGCGCTGCGAGAAGTGCGATAAGCAGGGCGGTGAGGCTACCCATCGTACAGGCAAGGCTTCGGCATATGTCTGCCACGGAGGACTTATGGATTTTGCCGCTCCTATCATGGTAAACGGCGAGTTCATCGGTTCATTTATCGGCGGACAGGTCCTTACAGAGCCTGCCGACGAGGCTAAGTTCCGCAGGATAGCAAAGGAGCTGGGCATCAATGAGGACGAATACATAGCTGCTCTCAGAAAGGTGCAGATCGTTCCAAAGAGAAAGGTCGAGGCAGCGGCAAAGTTCCTGCATACTATTGCAAAGAACATTTCTTCCATGGCGTATACTAATTATACTGCAAATCAGCGGAATGATTCTCTTGCACAGAACATTGATGTTGCAAACAGGACCATAGACAGAGTTAATGAGATCTCCGAGAGAAGCATCAAGGCTATCAGCCAGATGGAAAACAAGTTTATGGAGCTTTCTCAGATCGCCGATAAGTGCGTCGACGAGGTCAAGGCAACAAATGAAACGGTGAAGGTCATCAAGGATATCGCCCTTAATACGAGAATTCTCGGCTTTAATGCTTCTATCGAGGCTTCCAAGGCAAAGGAAAGCGGAAAGGGCTTCGGAGTAATCGCTCAGGAGGTCAGAACTCTTGCCGATACCTCCAAGAATTCTGCCGATAAGATCGAGAGCAAGATGAAGTCTATCAGCAGCTTTGCCCAGCAGATAGACACCAGCACCAAGGACGCAAAGGAGCTTGTTGAATGCAGCATCCGTGATATGAAGGAACTGCAGGAGGTCATCAACAGCTTGAAAAAATAACAGTGGACAAAGCCTGTCCTTTATGTTATAATGAGTAGGGGAATACCCGGAAAGGAGGATCGTTTATGGATATGATGAGTTCCATCGCCTCAATGGCTACAGGCATGAAGCAGGCGCAGGTCATGCAGTCTGTAGGCACCTCTGTGGCAAAAAAATCGCTTGAAACAATGGAAGTTCAGGCTCAGGGTATCATTGAAATGGCTCAGAACCTTCCTAAGGTCCAGGGACAGATCGGCTCGCTGCTTGATGTCAGAGCGTGATTTTTGTCAGAATGACGGATACCGTTTCGGCGGTATCCGTTTTTTGTCAAAATAACCGATAAAATGCGGGGCAATTCTTCTAAAATGTATAAAATATCTTGTATTGGACTTATTTTTAAAAAAACTATTGCAATTAGTGAACGTTTTTGATATAATTTATTTATATGAATAATATTATTCACAATCGGAAAGTTCCGGATCTAAGGAGTGTGCTTATGAGCAATCTTATCGAGTTTTATGAAGAAAGATGCATAGGCTGCAATGCCTGTATAAGAGTTTGTCCTTCTCCCGAGGCTAATATCGTTAAGGTGCTTGCCAACGGAAAGACTGTTACAGAAATAGACAATGATAAATGTATTGCCTGCGGCGAATGTATTAAAGCCTGCAAGGCAAGGGCAAGAGATTATGATGATGATACAGAGAAGTTCTTTAAGGATCTGAAGGAAAGAAAGATCGTCATAATTGCTCACCCTGCAATTAAATCAGCATTCCCCGGCACATGGCAGGCTGTTCTTAAATGGTTCAAGCAGAACGGTGCCGACGGCATTTATGACGGCGCTTACGGTGCGGATATCTGCACATGGGCTTACACCCGTGCAATGGAGCAGGGCAAGTCAAAGAATGTCCTTTCCCAGCATTGCCCTTCTGTCGTAAGATATATGGAGATATATCACCCCGAAAATGTCAGGGATATTTCTCCGGTTCACAGCCCCATTTCCTGCGAGGCAGTATATATCAGGGATTACCTTAAGAAGAATTACGCCGTGGCTGTGCTTTCACCATGCCCTGCCATGAAGCTTGAATTCCAGGCAACGGGTCATGTTGAATATAACGTTACCTTCAAAAGACTGAAGGAATATTTCAGAAAAAAGAAGATAGACTTCAATAAGTCCATCGAGGACGATCTGCATTACGATTTTGACGACCAGGTCCAGGGCTGCATGGGCGGAATTTTCGCTTCCCCCGGAGGACTCAGGTATAATCTTACCATCAACAATCCTTCCGTGATCGCTGTAAGTTCCGACGGTGCATCAACAGTTTACAAGGAGCTTGATACATATTCTGCTCTGCCTTCACATCGTCACCCCGACGTTTTTGATGTATTGTCCTGCTCGGGCGGCTGCGGCATGGGCTGCGGCGTAGGCAGAGATGAGGACGACCAGACTCTCCTCGATATCAAGAACCTATGGAGAGATGTTGAGATCGACGCAAGAAGCCGCCGAAAGGTCGCAATGAACGGCACCGACAAGCAGTTCAAGGTCTTTGACGACAGAATAAATCCCAAGAGCCTTATGAGAAACTATATCACAAACGGAAAGGTAACTCCTTCCGCCACCGATAAGGAGCTTGCGGATACATATGCAAAAATGGGCAAAAAGGACGATTACGACAGAAAGATCAACTGCGGCGCCTGCGGATTTGATACCTGTGCGGAAATGGCTCAGGCTATTTACAGAGGCCTTAATATCCCTTCAAACTGCGTAATGTATGCAAAGACTATGGGCGGCGCTGCTGCTCCTGCGGCAGCAGGCGACAGCTCCAGTACGGCTGCTGTAACTATCGCAGAAAAGGTAAGCGGATTTGCTACCGATCTTCTTGCGGATATCGAAAATATCTATGCAAGCCTTTATAATATCGACAATGCAAATCATCAGTCCGCTTCCATGGCTAAGATAGTTGATGATATTCTGTCGAAGGTCGTAGGCTTCTGCTCTGCAAATGACAGTATTGACGCTGAAAATCTTCCTCTCCTCATATCCACTCTCGAAAAGCTCCAGACAGCTGTTTCGTCCCTTAACAGCAACGTAAATGAGTGCGCTGTCGGCTCTTCTACCATCAGAGAGGCTATGCAGGCTGTTGCCGACGCTACCACCGAGCTTAATGTAATGGCTCATGACATGGTTTCGACCCTCAGTGACAAGTATTGACATAATCTCATAACAATTTGTTATAAATTAATAATGCTTCGCTCCCTTTGTGCTATAATGTATTTGGTTACATAATTCGGCAGAAAGGGAGCGAATTGTTTATGGAATACTATATTGTGAGATTTATCAATGAGGACAGATATTACCGCAGCAGAAGGCTCATGGTCACAAATGCCTGCCTTGCAAGAAAATTTTCCTCAAAGGAATATGCGAGAAAGGCTGTGAAAAACAGCTGCTTTGCTGAGCTGAAATATGAGGTCATCGAGATATCCTGCGAAAATGTTTTTAAATGATAGGGGATTGCTTTTTTATGCCCCTGCTTATTATAACAAATTGTTATATAATCACATTATCTGTGATTGCCCGGGATCTCACTCATATATTAAT
>CAMAIG010000255.1 GCA_945835085.1 uncultured Ruminococcus sp.
ATTTCTTCCATTGTTTGTGGTTTCAGCCATAAACTGAATCTTATCTTGTTTTCAAAGTCGCCTGACGTCGGCTCAAAGCCTTTGTTTTCGGCTTTTTCTCTGCGCCCTGACGTCGGTTTTTTCCTAATGTTCATTTTACAGCACCTGCCTTTATTGCTCTGAAATCCTTTAACGGTGGGCTTTGCCCGCCGAAGTGTTCGGGTGGCAGCGCCACCCATTTAACTTGCATCAAAATCATAACCCCCGAACCCATACACTGAGGCTCGGAGGCTGATTCTGAAATATTGTCACAAATGCTCAAATTTGCGATTTGTGACTGTTTTGGGATAGTTACCCTATTTCCCATAGAAAATGCCACACAGGGCATTTCTGCCCCCTTGTGCGGCTTACTGTGTTTCATCTGTGTATTCATTTCCGATAGTATATGGCGATTCGGGTATATTACGGTCGGAATTATCTGCCGAACTACTTTTTTTCGCTCTGCCCGGAGGAGCAGTTTTCGCTTTCATGTCAATGAAATCCCGAACGTTCTGGGGAACATATTTCTGATAAAGCTGCTCTGTGAACTTTTCAAGTTCGGATTCTATCGTGGTATTTTTCTGTCCGACATACATTTTCAGAGCTGAATATTTCTCCATATCAATCTGAATCGAGATATTTTTTATCATAATTCCACCGCCTTTCTGTTAAAAGGATATGAAGGTGAACCCCATATCCGCCTCCACTTCCTCTTTGGAAATCTGTTCCGGTTTTGAGAAACGATTCACATATTTTTCGCAAAGCTCATCCGATAGACTGCAAAAATCGTACTCGCCATCGACCTCTGCTTCACCACAGATAAAGAAAGGTCCGGCAACAATCATGTCACCAAATCTCCTGTTTCCTTCCATTCCGATGAGCTTTGCTTCCTCGTTTCCTATCATGAGAGCGTCCTCAAGGTAAGGTATAACCTCAATCAGTCCGTCACCGATTGCCGCCTTATACCCTTCCAGGTTATGAGGAATTTCGGTAACGTATGCAGGCTTTCCGGGTTCGACCATAACAACCTTCATCATATTATTATCCATTCGCTTCTCCTTTCAGCCTTACCTTTGCGTCGGCAATCCAGCGGTTGGAAGAGTCATAAACACGGCAGTCCGAATCAATGGTAAGCTCCTTGTTCGTCTGATATGCAAGGGCTATCGCCTTGCAGTCTGCTGCTTCAACACCCGTGTAGGTCTTTCCGTCGAATACTTTTCTGTCATATCTCAAGCTTAAGTTCCTCGCTTTCTGATTCATATTTTGCTCTGGAGTACTCCTTGAACTGGGTGTCAATCATCTCCATAGCAAACTGATCTGCACACTCCTGACTCATATCGGGAAGCTCGAAGCCTACTGCCCCACAAAAATCATCAATCTGATTTTCATAGTTTTCATCGGCGAAAATCTGGAAGTAATAGCCGTTGCAGAGAACGGTTTCGCCCTCTTTGTTAATGCGTTCGATACCTGTATCCTGACAGGTTGTGAAGTGAAAATTTCTGTATTTCATTTGTATCCCCCTATTCATTAAGATAGTTATAGATTTCTCTCACAGCTACTCCTGTGTTTCCTGTTATCTTATAGACCTCGTAATCTGCGGCAATTTCATTGAGAATAACTAACAGATCATCCATTGTTTTATCCTCGAAATACTCCACGAATTCTCCAATATCGATATCGGGAATTATGAAATCGTCCTTTCGGAAGCCGAACTGCAGACAATAAAAAACTGCCTTTACCATGTTTTCATCGTAAAAGACAGAGTCATCTTCTTCAATTTTTCCTGCAATAACCTCCTCGATTTCTTTAAGGTCAGCCTTCATACTCCATATTGCCCGGACCTGTTCGTTAGTAAAATACGGCGGAACAGGTGCGTCCTTAAAACAGCAATCCCGAAGAGCGTTGCTTGCGTCCGTTGCACCGCTTGTGACATAAACAAGAATGACAACCACAAGGATTATGGGCATAAGAAGGGTTGTAAGAATAACAGCTATGATTGTAAAAAACTTTTTATTCTTCGGAGCCGCTATCAGAGCTTTAAGCACTAATGGATGTACTGCCATTACCAACCGCCTTTCAAATCGAAGTAGGTCTGGTACATTTCCTCGACTGCTTCCTCGGCTTCTTCGGCTCTGTGATACGCTTCCTCTAAGGGTTTCGGATCCATTCCGTTGGCAAGGTAGCCTTTCATAATTGAGCCGTAGTATGCAGGACTGGGGAGGCTGATAGACCCTCTGTTCATAACATAAGCCATAGCAGTTCGGGTTTCTCCGTTAATCACAACATCGAAAGTTTCCTTTCGATAAAGACTTGGGAATCCCTCATATCTGTCAAGACTGCGTTCATCGGCAGGCTCAAGCTCCCAGATAAGGACGGGAACAGTGCTGTTTTCCTTCGGCACTATCGTAGCAACACCCCTGAATTCCAGCTCGTAGTCCTGAATATATCCCGTTGTAATTCTGTCGGCAGTAGGACAGCGGGATGCCATTTGCTCCAGATTGATATTGCTGCCGTAGGCAAGGTAAAGTGTTTTATTTGGCATATTCTTTCCTTTCACATTGAGATTGTAAAACTGTTTTCGGTATCTTCCGTACTTGCTTCGGCTGACTCGTCACCCTGTTCTGCGACAGAGGCTTCCGACCGATTTTCTCGTTTTGCCTTTAACCGTTCCTTTTGCAGTTCTGCCTGCTCCGGATTTTTCCATGCAATGCACCCGTCAAGGTGAGAAAGCAGATGAGTCCTTGCCGTCTTGAATTCCTCTCCTATCATTCCCAGCCGCAATAGCCATGTCCTGAAGGTGTATTTCTCGTTTGTAGATTCCGTAACCCGTCTTGAAGCACATTTCTGAGTCAGAGCCTGATGAGTAATTGCAAGGCAGAACTGGATATATGCTTTGATTTTTCCTGCATGAAGAGTGGAATTGAACAGGCGGAATTCTATTGTTCCCTTGCTGAACAGGCTGTGAAGATTCAGGCAATGGTATCGGGAATCATGATAATGCATATTGCTTCCGTCATTACCCTTGTACCATATATCCTGTATCTTATCAAGGGTTTTCGGTTTCTTACGGTTAAGCTCTTCAAGAAAGCTCTGGTCAACCTTTTTGCAGTAGGAACGCTCTCGGCTTACCGAAACCTGAAGAGCCTTGTAGATAAGGTTCTCCTTGGAATTCATAATGTTGGTAAGGTTTCTGAGCGTAGTTGCATCAAATGGCGCACCGTTAACATGGATATGGATACCGCAGGAGTCGTTGACCTTTGCACCTGCCTCTCTCAGATTACGGACAATCTGCTGAATTGTTTCGATGTCATCGTAACTGCAAATGGGGGAAACAAGCTCAACGGAATATGTTCCATCGCTTGTTGATCCCGTCCTTGTAAAACACCGTATGGATGCGTCACGCATAACCTTCCATGTCCTGTGCTTGTCGTCCTTGACGGTATATGCGTCGTATCCCAGACCCGCATATTCGCTGGTTGTACCGAAATATTTAGCAATCACCTCTGCTCCCTCGGCACGGGTTATCCCCGTCATCTCGATTTCAATACCGAATTTCTGCGTTTTCACAGAAGACTACCTCCTTTCATTTAGGGTATGTATG
>CAMAIG010000256.1 GCA_945835085.1 uncultured Ruminococcus sp.
TCTCCAGCTGCTCCTGCATACGCTTCAGCTCTATCTGCATTTCCTTTCTGAGCTTGAGGTCAAGGGCACCCAGAGGTTCATCGAGAAGAAGCACCTTCGGACGGTTAACAAGCGCCCTTGCAATTGCAACTCTCTGCTGCTGTCCTCCCGAAAGCCTTATTATGCTTCGCTTTTCATAGCCCATGAGATTAACGAGCTTCAGCATCTCGGCAACACGCTTTGAAATCTCCTTTTCCGGCAGCTTCTGTATTCTCAGACCGAATGCAATATTGTCATATACATTCAGATGGGGAAAAAGCGCATATCTCTGGAAAACGGTGTTAACGTTTCTTTTGTAGGGCGGCAGACCGTTTATCTCCTTGCCGTCGAACATAATTGTGCCGCTGTCGGGGTTAAGAAAACCGCCGATTATTCTCAGAGTTGTTGTTTTTCCGCAGCCTGACGGTCCGAGAAGCGTTACGAACTCCTTATCCCTTATATCAAGATTAATTTTATCGAGTATCCTTTCACCGTCAAATTCTACTACGATATCCTTCAAGGTCACGATATTATTCATTTCAATCCCTCCCGATTCTTCCTGCAAAAATCAATACAATATTACTTTATCTAATTACTTCAGAAATGTCAATAGATATTCGGTAAATTTCTTTATTTTCCGACAAAAAAATGCACCAGCGAGCTGCTGATGCAACAGTCTGTCGAAAAAGACCACATTAAATAAAGAGCAAGCATTTATTCTATGAGAAACGGCTTCAATAGGTCAGTTACCGAGCCACAAAACAAAAGGGTTATTGTTATTGCACCAACGAGTTGGCTTCAGCGACACGCTGATGCATCAGTGAGCCGCTGATGCAAGTTTTTTTAATCTCGGTGACTTATGTATTACAGCCATCTGATAAATGCCGTTTTGTCCGTGGAGCTATAGCCCGCTTTTTTATAGAATTCGAGAGTGGAAGGTTCCTTTGAGCCTGTCAGGAGCATTATCTTGTAGCAGTTATTTTTCAGTGCCGTATCTTTTGCATATTCAAGGCACTGTGACGCATACCCCTTTCCACGGCAGTCCTTTCGAGTCACAACATTCTCCACAAAGGCATAAGGACGGACATTTCTCGTAAGATTTGGTATTATCACGCATACGCAGGAGGAAACTATCCTCCCCTCCCTAACATTTACTATCAGGTGATGATCGGGGTCGTTCATTATTTTCTTCCATACCGTTCTCAGATGCTCAGAATCCTCAGGCACCGAGGTTTCATGAAGATCGAGATACAGTTCAAGTATCTCATTAAGCTCGTTTTCCCTTGCTTCCCGTACCATATTTTTCCCTCCAATATTATAAAGCAGCGGTCCGGTCACATAGAGCGACCGGACCAAAAAAAATCATATCACATAAGAAAATCCGTTTTTGTCTGTATAGATATTTGCAGTTACATAGGTGTTAAATCCATCGAAATCCTCATCGAATTCATTTCCGCTGAGGTCAAGATAACTGAGGATAGTAAGTCCCTTTATTGCCTTATAATTGCCCTTTAGCTTATTATTGGCAGCGTAAAGCTCAATAAGTCCCTTTGAATTTTTAAGGGGGGTAAGGTCTTTTATAAGATTGTTTGATAAATAAACATACTTTAGCTTTGTAAGTCCCGACAGAGCGGAGATATCCTTAATGCCGTTTGATTCTGCACCGAAAACCTCAAGGTTTTTAAGACTTTTTGCAAAGGACAGATCGGTGACCTTATTATTGTTGAAGGTAAGCTTTTTCAGATTTGTAAGCTCCTTCAAGGGCGACAGATCGGTAAGCTTATTGTCACTGAGAATTATCTCGGTGACATTTGTCATATATTTAAGGTTCTTGATATCGCTGTCTTTAAGGCTCATATTGCTGAGGTTGAGAGTACCCGTAAGAGATGTCTTGTACGATTTCTTGCCTATGGTAACGGTTTTTTCTGCGGGAGGCTGAG
The DNA here is from genome assembly GCA_945835085.1 of uncultured Ruminococcus sp. Taxonomy (GTDB): domain Bacteria; phylum Bacillota; class Clostridia; order Oscillospirales; family Ruminococcaceae; genus Huintestinicola. Next base: position 1,959 of record CAMAIG010000256.1, read on the forward strand.
GCGCTGCCGTTGTTTTTGCAGTAGTCACTGCGGGCTTCTTTGTCGTTGTCGTTTCAGGCTTTCTCTCGGGAATTGTTACAGGCTTTGTGACAGGAGTTGTGGCGGTAGTGGTGGTTGTCTGAGCTTCGGTTTTTGGCGGTCTTGTTTCCGGAACTTCAGTCACTGCCGGTGCTTCGGTCACGCTTTCACTCTTAGGCGGCTTAGTTTCGGGAACTGTGGTGGTTTTCTCCGTCTTTTTAGTTGTTTTTTCGGTTGTTTTCTCTGTTGTCTTTTCGGTGGTAGTTGTTTCCTTCTTTGTCGTGGAAGCAGCAGTTGTCGTTGTGGTTTCTGCGGCATCAACGGTATCAATATCATCATCGGAATTATTGCTTGCAAAATATATAATACCGCCGGTCAACGCTGCAACGCATATGCAGGCAGCAGCGATCTTTAAAATGCCTGAACCTTTTTTCTTTTTAGGCTCGGTCTTTGCAGAGCCGGAAACAGCTTCGGTTTTCGGGAATGCCGATGTGTCCCCGTTCATAGCCTGGGTGCTGGGGAAATCCTGTGTATCCGACTTTTTGGCAGCCTGGGTCTTAGGGAATGAACCTTCATTTTCGGAAGGGTTTTCCATCATTGCCATTGTGGTACCGAAGGACTTTGCTGTAATGCCTGCAGGAATGACCTCAGGCTCTTCCTTTCTTTCAAACACGGGCTTTGGAGTAATGGATAATTTACCCAGGGCATTCATTAATTCAAATACGCTCTCGTATCTTTCCTCAATTTTCAGATTTGTGGCTTTCTTGATTATCTCCCAAAGCTCATTATTGATGGAATGGCAGTTTGAAGCATATTCCTCGTCATTATCAAGACGGGACATTGGGTCATCGGGGATATCCTTTGTCATTGCATAATAAATTGTGGCACCCAGAGAATAGATATCGGTCCAAGGACCCTGTCTGCCCTTTTTCTGATATTGTTCAAGGGGAGCAAAGCCCTGCTTTAAGATAACAGAAAGGCTCTTGGAGCTTTCTGCGATGACCTGTCTTGCGGCACCGAAATCTATAAGCTTGACCTTGCCGTCATAGCAAAGCATAATGTTATCGGGAGAAATGTCCCTATGCAGGATATTCGCACTGTGGGCTGTCATAAGGGCAGTAGATATTTCCTTGGCAATATAAACCGCATTCTCCGGCGAAATAACACCGTTCTTTGCAACATAATCCTTTAGTGTAACTCCCTGGAGATACTCCATGGTATAATAAACCGTGGCGTTTTCATAAAAGAAATCAAACACGCTTACAATGCTTGGATTTCCGTTGAAACGGGCAACAAGCCTTGCCTCGTTATAGAACTTATCCGCACCTGATTTGAAGGTTTCCTCCGATTCCTCATTGGAAACGGAAACAGTGGACGCTCCCGGTGTTCTTATGGCAAGTCCTAAGGGATAGTATTCCTTTATTGTCACCTTTCGCTCAAGCTTTGAGTCAAAAGCAAGGTATGTAGTTCCGAAGCCGCCCTTTCCTATTACCTTTCCTATTGCGTATCTGTCCTGTAGCACACTACCGCAGTGGATAACGGTAGGGTCGGAATTGGAAGCTTTTCCTGTGTAACCGCAGTATTTGCATGGTTCTGAGGATATCTCCTCAAAACAGCATTCACAAAGTGACCTG
>CAMAIG010000257.1 GCA_945835085.1 uncultured Ruminococcus sp.
GACGAGATAAACGTCTTTTTGCAGTCAGCTGCAATGGAGGGATAACCGATGCTTACAAAATCCGAGATCGAGGCGCTTAGAGTATGATACCGGGTCAAAAGTTCGGGGATATATTATTTTTAAACCCCGAAGCAGATCTGTTTATTGTGATACAGGGCGGCAGCGTTAAGCTTAAGACGTCAAATCCTGTTGAGGCTTGCATATACATAGCAGGCTGTTTCGAGAGCAAAATCATAAATCATCTTATGCCGCTTATCAGAGCCGAAGGATATGATGTCCTTGGTCAAAAAAATAATGCCCTCTCGGCAGATGCACAAGAGGGCAAAGAAATAAAATAAAACATTAATCATTTACAGGCAGATTATATCACAGATCTGCCGGAAAGTCAAGGTGTAAAAATGAGCGTGGAAATTTATAAGGGACAGGCTATAAAAAAGCTTGAAGAAAAGCCTAAGAAGAAAATGGGTAACCAAGAGTCGGCAATGGCTCCATGCGTTAAACAGACTTTGATAGGCTTTTGCAATCAGTCCGAAGAGTTTGCTCAGGCAGTGGCACAGGGGGAGAGCTTCGAGGACTGCATGGCTTATGTTGCTAAAGGAATTAAAGGAAACTCAATATCAGACCTCGAAGCATATAAAAGAGCGGCGCAGTTTTACTTTCCCACGGCAACAATATCGTTCGTTATGACTATAAACACCGAGGGCAACAACGCCCTTGCAGCTGATACCCCCGAAGAGCCTCAGAGCGAGCGGAACGAGAGCGAAGCACTCTCTATGTCGCTTGATGATCTCCTTGGACTGTAAGGAGGGCATGGACGTTGAAGAAAAATCCCGAAAAAATGGCCGAGCTGTGGGAAAAGTTTCCCCGGCTCAGCACCGAGGACGAGGACCAGATAATACATGATGCTCTTCCGCAGTTCCTGTTTTACGAAAAAAAGGGCAAATCCGCATGGTGCTACTGCACAGCTTGCCGACGTGGTGAAGTATTTACCGAGAGCAAGTATGCCGACGGTATAGAGATATGCCGCAGTGATGTTCCGGGCAAGCTTAAGCACAACGAGATAGGCAGCTGCCCTATGTGCGGCCATAAGGTGCAGTACAAAGCGGAGGGAAGAGGGCATAAAAATCTTAAAGTGTGGGGTAATTATGCGGTATTTACCGCTATTGACGGAGCGTTATACGTTAACGCCGTCAAGGCAAAAATCAGCTGGTACAGCATCGAGGATCCGCTTATTGAGATAGAGGGTTACCGCAAATACATATTTTCCGAGTACGGTTCGGAGGCAAAGCGCTTCTCTTGGACAAACGGATTTGTCACCATGACACATATCAACGAGCCTATTTTTGGCAGTACGTATATGGGCTGCAATGAAGAGAGATACGAATATACCCACTTATATACACTTATTAATGAGTATGCAATTGAGGAAACGTTTTTAAAATATGTACCGTTTAGTTATTACTGCAACACATCGCCGGATGTACAACCGATATTGTTTATCAAAGCAGCGGCGCAAAACCCGAAGCTCGTTGAACAGCTTTATAAATGCGGCTTTGGTTATATTATCAATGAGATGATGCACGACCGTAAGCGCTTTGACAAGCTTATAAACTGGAAAAGCGTTGAAATCAAGAAGGCGCTTGGATTTAATTCGGCGGAGATGAAATATTGGAAGAGCGCTGAGAAGGAAAGCCGGGTATCGAATAAGCTTTATGCTTATTTGCTCCTTAAAAAGTCAAAAGAGGTAAAAAGCGTCGATGAATGCTTGAAAATCATATCCGAGGATAGCCCGGAGCTGATCGAAAAGGAATTGAAGATAGCCAAAAAAGCAAACTCCACGTTTATCAAGGTGCGCAATTATCTAAACAAGTATTATGATAAATCATCAAGATATGCATATGCCGGGGAATGGCTTGACTGTCAGGACATGATGGACAAGCTCCACTATCCGAAAGAGAGTGTGCTTAGATTCCCGAAAAATCTCGAGCACCTGCATAACAGGCTTGTTAACGAGATAAATGCGAACTCCGGCCAAATCCAAAAAGACGAGGACAAGCCATATGACGCAAAAATCGAAAAGCAGAAAATAGAGCTTTCCAAGCTTATGTACAGCAACCTGCTTTACACGACGATTCTTCCGCAGAGCATGCAGGATATACGTGACGAGGGCAGGATCCTTGATCATTGCGTTGCCTCATATGCGCAGAGGCACGCAAACGGAAATACTCATATCTTTTTTATCCGCAAAAACTGGCTCCCCGAAGAACGGTGGTACACCGTCGAGGTATCAAAAGAGGGATATATCCGACAGTGCTATGGATATAAGGATAACAGGACTATAAAAAAGCCGGAAAGCATATTGCGGTTTGAAAAAGAATACAAGCTATACCTTGATTATGCGTTTAAACGCATAAGCCTGGAAGAATACGAAGAAGCCGCAAAGGCTCTCGACGAAAACGGAGGATATAACAATGATAGAACCGATGAAAACCGAATCACAGCTTAACGAGTGCATGGATTGGAAGCTTGAAGATATTGAGCACTCCATTATAAACAGCTGCGTAACAATGGCAAACAGCATTCTTGAAATAGGAAAAGGCCTTAAAGCAATAAATGACGGCAAAAAATACGCCGAACGTGGTTTTGAGTCCTTTAAGGAGTATATGGAAGATGCTACAGCTCATAAATATCCTTTCTCCTATTCTCAGGCTCGCAAGCATATCCGAATTTTTGAGCGGTACGGCAACAGGCTTGCAGAACTCAACTGCACAAAGATTGAAGTGCTTGATATCCTCAGAGATATCCCCGAAGAGGACCTGGAGGAACTCAACGAGAGCGGAGCACTTGAAGCCATGACCAAGAAGGAGGCGGAAGAGTACAAAGCAAAGCTTGCCGCCGCCAATGAGCAGATATCCATGCTTGAGGCGGAAAGAGATAAGGCGGTCGAAAACGCCGAGGGAATGGCGGAAAGCCTTAAGCAGGAAATGGAGCTGTCTGCACGTCTTAAGGAGGAAATAGAGGAGGCAAACAACCGCACTATTGATGTTGCGGTTGCAGAACCTTCGGAGGAACGCATTGCGGAGATCAGAGCGGAGATATCGGCGGAAATTGAAAAGAAGCTTACCACAGCTGCCAATGAGCACGAAAAAGCTGTTGCGGCTCTTGAAAATGATAAAAAGCAGTCCGAGAAAAAGCTTAAAGAGCTTGAAGCTGCACACAAGAAAGAACTTGATGATCTATCCGCATCTTTGGGAGCTGATAAGGCAGCAGCCGATGAAAGGATAAAAGAACTTGAAGCCAAATTGCAGTCGACTGCAAAGCCTGCCGATGCGGAACTGATAGAGTTTAAGTTTTACTTTGCCGAAACGCAGGAGAACTTAAAAAAGTTTATTGGTGCTCTCAAAAAAGTCAGTGACCCGGATAAACGGGAAAAATTCCGCACGGCTGCCTTGACATTTGTCAAGGCAATCGCAAGCGATCTTGAAAAAGAGAGCGGAGGATCTGCACAGTGACGGACGATGAAATAATCTCGGCGGCGGCAAAGGGACTTCCGCTGCCGAAAAACGGGACGATACCGCAGCGGTTTTTGTACCGCTGTGTCAAAC
>CAMAIG010000258.1 GCA_945835085.1 uncultured Ruminococcus sp.
ACAACTGCAAGGGCACATAATATCACTGCAGAGCTTATGAAGTTCAATATTCCCTATGCCAAGCTTAATCGTGAGCTTTTTGAGATAAAGAGCAAGGCTAGGCTGAAGGTCGAGCAGTATGTGGTCAATTCCATAGAAACATATCTTGATGATAAGTGTGCAATGATCGCCATCACTCAGGAAACTGTAGAGGAAACAGGACTCAAATGGGAAGAATTTGAGGGTCTTGCATCTGTTCCGATGCAGATAGAGGGAATAGAGGTCGGAGTGACTATTAAGGAAAAGGAGCCCGGCAAATACAAGGTGTCTATGCGAAGCACCGAAGCTGCAAATGTAAGTGAGATATGCGGAAAGCTGGGCGGAGGCGGTCATGCCCGTGCGGCAGGCTGTACTGTTGAGGGTGACCTCAGGCAGGTCAAGATGAGAGTGCTTTCTGCGGTTGCGGCGGCTCTGGGGTTTGATCTATGGCTTTCATAAGTGAGAATGGCGGAGGAATTTTCTGTGTATATAAGCCTGTTGGCTTTACTTCATTTGATGTAATTGCCAAAATGCGGGGTATATTGAAATTCAAAAGGCTCGGTCATGCGGGCACACTTGACCCTATGGCTGAGGGCGTACTTCCCGTATTTGCAGGAAATGCCACAAAGGCCTGCGATATGCTGCCCGATCATGATAAGGTCTATCGAGCGGGTTTCAGGCTGGGCGTTTCCTCTGATACCCAGGACAGCTCCGGAAATATTCTTTCAGAGAGCGATAAAAAGATCTCTGCCGAGGAACTGACCGTGGCTTGCGGGAAATTCAAAGGGGAGATAATGCAGCTTCCGCCAATGTATTCGGCTGTTTCCGTAAACGGAAAACGGCTTTATGAGCTTGCACGTCAGGGTAAAACCGTTGAGCGTGAACCGAGAAAGATAACGGTCTATTCACTTGATATCCTTGAATACAGCGAGGAAAACGGGTGTGGAATTATGGAAATATCCTGCTCTAAGGGTACATATATCCGCACTCTGATAAACGATATCGGTGACAGCCTTGGCTGCGGCGGAATAATGACCTCACTTGTCAGAACAAAAGCCTGCGGTTTTTCCCTTGAGGACTGTGTTACCTTAGAAGAGCTTCAGACAGAGGCGGATAAAAACGGGGATTTCCTTTCGTATTTAAAGCCGATATCTGCTGTCTTTGAGTATCTTCCGAAAATATATCTTTCGGACAAGCAGGAAAAAATGTACAGAAACGGCATAAAGCTTGATCTTAACAGGCTGAAGCTTCCTGTTTCCGACGATGACCGTTACGGCGTTTTCGGAGCAGATGGCAAATTCATCGGAACTGCCTGTGCCGAGAGAGAGAATATGCTGCTTAAAATCGAGAAAAATTTTAATATAAACTGAGGTGATTTCCTTGAAAGAGCTTTCGGGAAATGACCGCATAACCGAAGTCAGAACCTCGGTTGCTCTGGGAATATTTGACGGAGTTCACCGCGGTCACAGAGCTGTTGTGGGATATGCTGCAAAAAGTGCGAAGGCAAGTGAGCTTGCCTCTGCCGTGTGCACATTCAGAACTGCGACAGTTAATACAAAGGGTGCTGATTATCGCCCGATTTACAGTGATAATGCCAAATTCGATATTATTGAAGAATTGGGGATAGATTATATATTTGCCCCTGATTTTTCTGAAATACGGGGACTTTCGCCGGAGGAATTTGTTTTTTCGGTGCTGATAGAAAAAATGAATGCAGCCGAGCTTGTCTGCGGCAGGGATTTTCATTTCGGCAGAAATGCTGCCTGTGATGTTAACGGGTTGGCAGAGATATGTTCCGCAAATGGAATAGGGCTTAAAGTCATAGATGACGTTTCCGACAGCGGCGTAAGGATATCATCGGCACAGATCAGAAAAATGATATCTGACGGAGATATCGTATCCGCAAACCGTTTTCTCGGGCATGATTATGCAGTTATCGGTGAGGTCATTGAAGGCAATCATATTGGCAGACAGCTTGATTTTCCAACTGCAAATCAGGCTATGAATGAGAGCTTTGTTCTCCCAAAATTCGGAGTATATGCTTCTTATGCCGAAATTGACGGCATTATTTACAGGGGAGTGACGAATGTTGGTGTAAAGCCTACTGTTGAATCAAAGCATATTCCTTTGGCTGAAACTCATTTTCCTGCTTTTGACGGCGATCTTTACGGCAAAAAGCTTGCAGTGCATCTGGTGGAATTTATCAGACCCGAGCAGCGCTTTGAAAGCCTTGAAGCACTGCGGGGAAGAATTGAAAAGGACACTCAGACTGTAAGATCATATAACTATAAAATAAACGCATTGTAATTATCGAAGGGATTGATTTAAATGGATACTTCAAAAAAGATCAGAACCAGATTTGCTCCCAGCCCAACAGGCTTTATGCATATCGGTAATCTTCGTACTGCTATCTATACCTATATCATTGCAAAGAAGTACGGCGGAGATTTTATTCTGAGAATAGAGGATACAGACCAGGGCAGATATGTTGAGGGTGCCGTTGAGAAGATATACGATACTCTCAGAGTCTGCGGTCTTAACTGGGACGAGGGTCCCGATGTGGGCGGTCCTGTTGGTCCGTATATCCAGTCGGAAAGAATGGGTACCTATAAGGAGTATGCAGAAAAGCTTGTTGCCGAAGGCAAGGCATATTACTGCTTCTGCACCAAGGAGAGAATTGACGCTCTTCACAAGGCTCAGCAGGAAGCAAAGCTTTCCAATCAGACATACGACAGACACTGCCGTGATCTTCCTAAGGAGGAGGTGGAGAGACTTCTTGCCGAGGGAACACCTTATGTTATCAGACAGAAGATGCCCCTTGACGGCACAACAACCTTCCACGATATCCTTTACGGTGATATTACCGTTGACAATACTATCCTTGACGATCAGATACTTATCAAGGCTGACGGTATGCCCACCTACAACTTTGCTAATGTAATTGACGATCATCTCATGGGAATAACCCACGTTGTACGAGGAAATGAGTATCTTTCCTCTGCCCCCAAGTATAATCTTCTGTATGAAGCATTCGGATGGGACGTTCCAGAATATATCCACGTTGAGCATATCATGCGTGATGCACAGCACAAGCTTTCCAAGCGTGACGGTGACGCATATTTCGGAGATTTTGTAGAAAAGGGCTTCTATGTTCCCGCTATTATAAACTACATTGCACTTCTTGGCTGGGCACCAAAGGGCGAGAACGAGATATTCTCTCTTGAGGAGCTTGTCAATGAGTTTGATATAAACGGACTTTCAAAATCTCCCGCAGTGTTTGATATTGTCAAGATGACCGCAATAAACGCTGAGCATCTCAGAAGACTTTCCCATGAGGAATTCAAGGCACTTGCACTTCCATATATCCGTCAGACCTGCAAGAGAGAGGACATTGATATTGATGTTCTTATAAAAACACTTCAGCCGAGAACGGAAATACTTACAGACATTCCCGAAAAGGTAGATTTTATCGACGAGATTCCCGAGTACAGTGACGAACTTTATTTCAATAAGAAAATGAAGACAAATCCTGAAACGGGACTTGCT
>CAMAIG010000259.1 GCA_945835085.1 uncultured Ruminococcus sp.
AAAGCAGTATCGGCAGTGCCCTTTGCGAAAGTTCTTCACAGAAAAATGTAATATCGGGCATACGGCTCCAAAGCCCTATGGAAAGCCCTCCCGTGCCTGCGCATATATCAAGGCAGCTTTCAACATTTTCCATAGCTGCTATCATTGCCACAAGCTCCGCAACTTCTTTTGGCGTAAAATCCTGCATCATAGCCTTTCGGCTGCTGTGCTCTTCCTGAAAATAATTTGTAAATCCGTCATAGGATAAATCGCACTGCATATCCGCATATTTTTCGAAAATATCATTTATTTCTTCCGAAAATAAAAGCGTCATCAGCCGATCGGGAAGCATAAAGCTTTCGGAAATACCAAATAATTCATTGATCTGCCGCCCTTCCATAGTACATTCACCTGCCTTTTGCAAAAAGAGGACTCAAGCAAAAAAATATCCGCTCAAATCCTCCCCGCCTATCATTATGTATTTATACCAACTTCTTAAGACCCGGCCACTCATAGCCCTTGGGCACATCGATCTTGTAAAAGAGCCTGCCCGTATTATCGACCGGCTGAATGTTGTAAGCCACACTAAGCGGCGTTACGCCGTCAGGCTTGTATTCATCGGAAAAGCCTTCCATGTTCTTGCCGACTGCAATAATTATCGTGTCGCCGTCAGCTGTTGACGGGTGACGGAATACGATAACGTGCTGTTCGTCTGTCTTGTTGCCGATGCCGCCAACCGATACCATTCCCCATTTCTTGCCCTCGATGTCCGCTTCTTCGTATTTTGCGGTGGGATAGATGCGCTCAATGGTCTGTGCGTTGGAATTGAAAAGTGCAAATGATACCTTGCCGTCCTCGCCCGTAAGCTCGTCAACACGTATCTCGCCCATGTCGTCTTTATCGCTGATCGTGCTGGTTGTGATGTCTGTCTTGAATCCGCCCTTGATGTTTCCTATGCGGTTGTCGTCGTCAACAGCAGTGTCAAGCCATGTTTTCAGATTTGCAATTGTTTTTTCGGCAGGAAAACTTTCATTAAGGATAACGTCATAAACATATCCCGAACCGATATTCACCTTTTTGCTGATAGTTGCAGCCATTTTCTCTTACCTCCGTTTCACAGAATGCCGCCCTCGTCATTCAGCGGTATCTGTGCAATAATTTCAAATTCAGCCTGAAACAGCTGATTGTATGATATAGTCATTTCCCTGTATTTGTAGGGCACGCCCGCAAAATATTTCCGCACACTTTCGATAACTTCATCGTACTTGTTTAGGGCGAAAACTCCGATAACTATCGTCTGCCTGCGGAAGCGGTTCATGTCATCGTCACCGTAATATTCCGCTTCGGGCGTGGTAACTACAATGTATGGCACGGGTGTTTCATCGGAAAAATATTCTTCCTCGGTGGGTGCGATCTCCGAAAGATCATCAATAATTTCCTGTATGCTGTTAATTTCCAACATTGTCCGGATCTCCTATATCATTCCCGCCATGCTCCAGTTGCCTAAAGTCAGCTCCATGCACTCAGGCGCTGTCTGCATGATTTTCTTTACAACAAGTATAATATACTTTTTGTCGCCGATCACCGCCGCCATGCCTCGGGAAATATCAATGTCCCGTGGACAGGGCACACGGATAATCCTTTCAAACTGCTGCTGTTCCTGCTCCGCCGCATACAGCCTTTTGTAGCTGTAACCGCATTCGGAAAAATAAAATTTCTTCCTGTCGGCGGATAAAGCATTCTTTTCCCGCCTGCATATGTATACAATGCCGTCGGAAAAAGCAACGGCGTCAATCGGTGATTTGAGCTTCATTTCCTTCCGCCTCTTCCTCAATTTTCGCCCTGTACGAAAGCTGCAATTTCAAAAGTTCCTGCCTGTAATTTTTCTGAAAAAGCTCCAGACAGTCCGCACGGCAGTATCTTACATAGTTGTACAGCAGTTCATAAGCATAAATGTCGGCGGCAAAATCAATTTCGTACCCACGGGCAATATCGGATAAATAGCGTTTTCCGCCTGCGATCTGCTCTTTCAGCTCCTCGCCGTCTTCCGTATCGTCCCATGATATTTTCAGCCGCCTTTTTATGCGGATAAAAAGTTCGTCGTCCATTGATCTCACCGCCTTCATTTGTTATCGAATGCGCTTATACAGTAGGTGCGGCAGGCTCACCAAGAGTTTCAACGCTGTAAGCCAGCGGCTCAAGCTTTGAAATGTCCAGATAAAGGAAAGCATTGTTGTCCTTGGGGAAGCCGTTGCCGTGGAATTTGATAGCGTAAACTCTCTGATCGTCGAAAAATTTCACACTGTCGTCGTATACCAGCCTGCCCCTTCTTGATGTGCCTATGCACATAAAATACTTCTTTCCCATTCCAAGAATAGCCCTGCCGGAGGGCACTCTTGCAGACTGGATTATCTTGCAGGGATAGGGAAGTACATCGCTTACATATGCCCCCGCAGGCGTGTAAGCTGTTGTAGCAGGCATGATAAGGTTGAAATAGTCAACGGGATTTACAACCATGATAAGCCCCGAAACAGTCCTGTTTTTTCCGCTTTCGGGATTAACGGCCATTCTGCTGATAAGGTTTCCGAATGTCTTCGGCTTGAAATTAGTTACCTTGATAGGCGTTTTCTCGGTGTATTCACCGCCGGAAACAACAGCCCCTTCGCCTACGACCCTGTTCATACCAACAGGCATATCTTTACCTGTGCCGCATACGATAGCATCTTCAATAGCAGTCAGGCACGCTTCGGAAATGATAGTGCGCACATAGCGATCCAGCCATGCAGGACCCAGATCAAGCATATCCTTCGCAACAGGCAGCCATGCCGTAAGCTTGTACATTGTAGCGTCGATCTCATCGATTGAGCCTTCAAGCTCCTTCTGAATGCCGCTGTTCAGCTTGCCCCAAACCGCAAGCTGCACACCCGTCTTGTTCACGATGAACTTAATGGAAGCGGAGGTATTCTGAAAATCAATAGCCGCAAGAAGAGGGTGCTCCTGCTCCAGATCTTCAAATACGCTGTCAATAGTAGTTTCGGGCATGTCAATTTCGATGTTGGAAAGTGCCTGACGGAAATCGGCGCTCCTGCCCGCCTCGATAACCGCATTGTAATACTTCTCTTCTGCCGAAGTCAGCTGTCTTACACCTCTTGCGGTAAGAACCGCCTTGTCGGCGCTTGTATCGGAAAGCGACTGTCTTGCCTCTTCGATAAGCGCCTGCTGTAAGCTGTTTGCATAATCGGCAAACGCCTGTGCAATAGCCTCTTCGCCTGCGTCCTCACTCTGGAGGACCTGTAAAAGCTCCGTCTGCTTTTCCTTCTGCTGTTCCTTAAGCAGATCAAGGGACATTGTACTCATATTATTCCGCCTTTCCGAGAGCCTTTACAAGTGCCCTCATGTATATTTTTTTATCCTTTACCGCATTCTGCGGTGCATGATCGTTATTGAGCTGTTCAGCCTTCTTTGTGCCGTTTTTCATTTCTTCAATGCTCTTTTTCAGCTCCCGGACTTCCGCCCGAAGCCTTGCATTTTCCGAAAATGCCGCAGACTGTACCGCTCCCGCAATAGATTG
>CAMAIG010000260.1 GCA_945835085.1 uncultured Ruminococcus sp.
GGTGCCAATGCCACTGCAATGTTCAGGCAGGGCGCCCGTGAAAAGGATTATTTCAAGATCCAGGTAACCTCCAAGCTTACATACAACGGCGAGGAGTATACCACTGTTAAGATTCTTGAAACTGACTATACCGCAACTCCTCCCGCAAGCAACGCCGTAACATCCTTCGGTGTTATCAAGCCCGGTGCAAACCTTGCTATCTACGGCGGCGCAAGCTCCTTAACACCTAATGCTGTTGACTGGAACAACAATTCCCGTGTTTCAAGCAATGTTTATTTCCAGTCCGATTTCAAGATCAGTTCTGCTAAGCCTGTATTCTATCTCGGCAAGGACGGTCTGTTCTTTGTAAGAGGTAAGCTTGAGGGCGGCGCTATTGCCAATCAGGATCCTCAGCAGGGTAATCAGTGCCCATATACCACAGGTGCCACCTTCTATGCAAGCTCTATGGAGCTTAATCATAACAGCGGTATTCCCTGGGGTACAGAAACCAACAAGCTGAACCTTGTCTGCAAGGATTTCTACCTTACCGATGCTGAGATGTATATCAATGCAAATGTTTACTGTGAGAATTTGTACATCAAGAGTCTTGGAGCCAAGGCTGATGATCTCTATAACCTCACTGTTTACTGCAACAACCTTTATACCGAGTACGGAAGATACGTTGACAGTGCTTCTAAATATGTGCTTGACGTACAGTCCGGCAGCGCAGCTTACATCACTCAGGCGGATCAACGACATTTTTCCGTTGGCGACGGCGGCTCCAACAAGGGACGCTTTGCTCAGGGAAGTGCTATCTACTGCACTACTATTGTTGACATAGGTACAAATGTATCTTATGATGCAAGCGCCTGCGATCTTGGCAATGCTCCTGTTGTTACGCCAAAGACTTATTCACCGGCTCTCAATTTTGATTTTGAAACTGCTACCGTTGTAAGCGATGCAACAATGAAGGAGCTGACACTTCCCACAGGTATCACCTTTGAAGGAAGAACCGAAGGCTCAAAGCTCCAGATCCTTACACCTAAGGGCCTTTATAAGCAGTATTTCGATGATACTACCTGGGACGCAAACGGCGATTTTGCCTGCAACTTCAGAGATAAAACAACACTTGAATCTTTTGTTAATACTCACAGAGTCATCGCTTCGATGCCTGCTTATGATTCGGCAAATGAAGGAACTGCTATCGATCTTTCAAATGCACTTGACGGTGAATCGGATGAAGCAAAAATTCACTATAACGAGCTTAAAACCAGAGCTTCTACCCTGGGCTTGACCGGCTATAAGCTTGTAAAGAGCAAGGCAGGAAATACTTTCTTTAAGCTTACGGACGCTTCGTTCCAGAATATTATTTTTGACGCAACCTACGGCGATATCTATGTATATCTTGAGTCAACCAATGCTGTTCCTCTGTTCGCCGGAAGCTTTGCTACAGCCGGAGAAAACAAGGTATTCTTCGTTTTCGGAACAAGCCACAGCCAGCTAAAACTCGGTGACGCTAGTGCACCCGGTTCTCACGGATTTGACGTATTTGATATTGACAATGGCTGCACAGTTTCCCAGATATCTACAAGCCTTAGCGGTTATCTTGATATTGATAATCCTCCCGATTCGCCAAATGCGTTCTTCTATCTTGGAGATGGAGTGAATATTGACGAGATCATAGTGGATTACAATGACTATGCTGTTGGTATTATGCAGGCATATTTTGTTCTTCCCAAAACAACTGTTACACTTTATGGCAACAGCAATGGAGAACTCAGTGTAAAACACACAGGCAAATATGTTGACGGCAACAGCGGCGATGGTTATGTCAAGATCATGGGCTCCATTGTCTGCGCAAACTACAGGGGCGAAAGCGCAAAGCCTGCAGTAGCATTTATTCCCAATGATGATTCCAAGGAAGACAAGGGCAGCATAATGCTCAATTGGAAGACCATCTATAATGATGATCTTATCTCATAAGGAAGGAGGAGCTACATTATGAAAGCAAGAAAAATCCGAGGATTCACTCTTATCGAGTGTATCGTTGCACTTGCAGTTCTGGGTATATCCTCCCTTCTGCTGGTTCAGTCCTACACTCAGCTAATGCGTGTTACAAACATGAACAACAGAGATTTCAACAGCATCTCCGAGCAGATGGCTGAGGCTGAGGGTGTTGTTGCTGAAAGCGCTTCAACAGTTAAGGCTCTTCCCGACCAGACTATCAAGATCAAAAGAGATGGTCTTAACACAGGCGTATGCAACAATTACGAGTATAACTATACCATGAAGGTTTATGCAGTAAAGCCTTATAAATCCAATGACGACCGTGTCAGTGAGGGCACAGCCGAATCACAGGATCTAAGGTACATTTACTTCCATAGTTAAGGGGGGAGCCGATATGAAAAAATTAAAAGGCTTCACTCTTATTGAAGTTATCATCGTAATGGTCATCTTTTCGATCATTATGGCAGGTCTGGTTCAGATGCTCATACCTATCAACCAGAATGCTACCATGTCAAAGGTAGTTAACGAGCAGAGAAATGTTGAAAACAGCATTACCTCATATCTCGGTGAAAATCTTCGCTATGCCACAAACCTCCTCATCGTTGAGGAGGGTGTGACCTGCGACGGTGTCACTGCAAGCTCTGCCAATAATGCTATTGATCTTTTCTACAAGTTCAATCCCGTTGATATGAACGGCAACTATCTTGTAAAGTGCGATGATGTTACCAAAAAGATACGAGTTATCTGCTTTGACGGCTCTTCCGATTTCAAAAACGCAAACAAAAATTACAAGGGTCGACTCATCAGCTCCGTTCCCGGTGAAACAAGCTTCAGCTTTGACGGTTCCTTGGTCAATACCCCCGCTACAAACGGCACCTTCGGAACCGGAAAGCAGTATGTCGCTTTCAGCAACGCTTACTACGGCACCGGCGACTACTACATCAAGATAAGAATGCCCGAGGGTAAAACAGCTCTTCAGATCTCTGTCAACAGCGAATACTATTACTCTCCCGCAAAGGTCTTCGGCAAGTCCTCTTCTACCGCAAATACCCCCACAAACCAGACCTATGAGCTGAGAAATAAGTCCGCTACTCCGAGCTATGTGTTTGAGTACCTCGTTAAGAACTCTTCGGGTACTGTTCCTCCAAATTCCTGCGGTATTACTTCACCTACCGCAAACAAGAGATTCTATTTCGTTTACACCACAGACCTCAGCGGTCTTCCTGATACAGCTCTTACCGATACTGCTCCGGTTACAACTATTGATATGGGTACCACAGCAAACATGAAGATCGACGGAAGTCTTATCGTTGACTAAATAAAAAAATCCCGTGCCGTGTTCAAACACCCACGGCACGGGAAATAATTTTCTGCTTTATCTGATGTGAAGGGCTGAGAGATAAAGATCTGCAATGGCTCCGTTTGTAAAGGCTGCCGCTGCAAGCCCGATGATGATGAAGGGACCGAAGGCAAAGACATTTGAATATTCCCCGTCTTCTTCCGAATGGGTTATCTTATTCGCAATTCCGTATATGGCTCCGAGAACAATGGCTA
>CAMAIG010000261.1 GCA_945835085.1 uncultured Ruminococcus sp.
ATCTTATGCAATTGTTCACATAATGAGGGGAGTGATAATTTATGAAAGAACCGGGTCTTACAGATCTTATTGATAAAAGCATTTTGCAGCAGTTTCAGGACGCTTTTTCGGAATTTACGGGAATGGCTGCCCTCATTACCGATGAAAAGGGTTATCCCGTTACAAAGGGCAGCGGTTTTACCGATTTCTGCATGAAGCTTACAAGAGGCACCGAAAAGGGACGTATGCGCTGCGCTGAATGTGATAAAAACGGTGCCCTCATGACTCTCAGAAACGGCAAGCCTGTTGTTTACCGCTGCCATGCAGGTCTTTTTGACTTTGCCTCCCCTATTATGGTTGACGGAAAATTCATTGGCAGCATAATCGGAGGACAGGTACGTCCTCCCGAGGTAGATAATGATTCTTTTTCAAAGGCTGCACTTGAGCTGGGAATAGACCTCGAAGCTTACCTGGCAGCCGCCGAAATGACCTATGTTCTTGAGGAAAGCAGGGTCGAAAAAGCTGCTCAGTTTCTTTATGAGATAGCACAGATACTTTCCGGAATGGCTTACAATAACAATCTCGCTCTTACTCAGAGCCGCAAGCTTGAAAGAGCTGCCCGCTCCCAGTCTGCTTATATTATGAATATGAGCATAAGCATGAAAAAAAATATCAGCGACTGGATGTCTGTTGCAAAGCAGGCTGTTGACAGCGAGGACAGCAATATTATGAAAAACTCAATAAAAGAGCTTCTCAATAAAAGCTCCGATGTTCATTCCATGGTCGGCGATACGGTAGACTATATAAGAATGGCAGGCGGAGATGTTGAACTGACGGAAACTATGTATGACCCGAACTCTCTTGTTGCTCAGATAAGTGAAAGCGTAAAGGATATCCTCGGGCAGAAGGGCATATCCCTTATAATCAAGCTTGACAGTTCTGTTCCGGATTTTATCCTTGGCGACATGGGAAAGATAGGTCAGGTCGTAAACAAGCTTATCACAGGCACTGCCTCATTCTCCGAAGAAAGCTCCGATATTTTCGTTGACCTTTCCTGCAGAAAGCTGTCCTATTCCACGGTACTTGACATAAAGATAACATCGAGCAGTTTTTATCTCCCACAGGAAGATCTGGAGAGCTTTATATCGATTTTTTCAAACTCCTCCGGCTTTAATTATATTGATGAGGGAGGAAATAGCGATTTATCAGTTTACAATATCGCTTTTCTCATCAGACAGATGTCGGGGGCCTTACATTACCATTATAACGAAAACAGCAGTTCATCAATTATACTTAGCATACCCCAGCTTGAAGTTAACGAATAAAAGGAGGCGGCAGTATGAGCTTTGACATAGCTGCTTATTCAAAAGCCTTTGACAAATTCATTATTAATATGGAAAAGCTTCATGATATGAACGATCCGGGACTCATTGACGCCATCTCCGAATTATGCAGCATACTTCATATCGGAAAGATAAGCATAATGGTATATGAATCTGTTTCCATGGAGCAGCTTGACAAGGGCACCGAAAAAATAGTTTTCGATCTAGGTGAATTTGACCCCGAACACTGCCTGAGGCTTCGTGAATCAATAGGAAACGGAAATGTTGTCTGGTATTCATTTTTTCAGACAATAGACAGTGATGACTGGACGGAAGATGAAAAACACAGGATAGTCGTTTTTGAAAAGGCTTTTTTCTCATTTAACGGCCGTTCAAGAGTAATGAGCATGATAGACAATCTTACTTATTACGATGCTGACATCGGCATTCCTAATCTTCATTATTTTATCAAAACCGCCGATCAGCTTATAACCTCCGGTCAGATATCCGATTTCGGCAGCTGTTATTTCAATCTGAAGCGTTTTTCCATCATTAATCAGCACATCGGCAGGCAGAAAGCCACCGATGTAATGAAGATTTTTATCAAACAGCTCAGCGATAAGCTTAATGAGAAGGAGATAGTCTGCCGTGTTAGCGGCGACAATTTCATTGCTCTCTTTGAAAAGGAGCATGTGAATATTGTCAATGAACATCTGGGCGGGATCGGAATTACTTACGATACAGATAAAAATCAGAGAGTTTTCGTTTCAGCCTATGCAGGCTATTATATGATCCCCGATAACTGCCATAGCTCCGATGAGATAATCGACAATCTGGGCATTGCAATTAATACTGCCCGAAATGTCATGAAGGTAAACAGCATTTTCTTTGATGAAAAGCTTAAAGATTCCCGCAATGAAGTGAAAATGATAGAAAATGAGTTTATTGAAGCCATTGAAAAGGACGAATTCCAGGTTTTTTATCAGCCGAAGGTCAATCTCAAAAACTACACCATATGCGGTGCCGAGGCACTATGCAGATGGATAAGAAACGGCGAGATAATACTCCCCTACCGCTTTATTCCCGCTCTTGAACAGAGCAAGTCGATATGCACTCTTGATTTCTATGTTCTTGAACGCACCTGCCGTGATATTAGGCGCTGGCTTGATGAAGGACGTCCTGTTGTCAAGGTATCGGTCAATCTGTCAAGGCGGCATCTGGGCGATATGGACCTGCTTGAACATATAATCTCCAGCATCGACAAGTATAACGTCCCCCATGAATACATTGAGATAGAGCTTACGGAAACTACCACTGACGTTGATTTCGGAGATCTGAAGAAAATCGTTGTGGGACTAAGAGAGGCAGGCATCAGCACGGCAGTCGATGATTTCGGCATAGGCTACTCCTCCCTTAACCTTATTAAGGAGCTTCCCTGGAATGTCCTCAAAATAGACAAGATATTCCTTCCCGATGAAAATGACTCCAACACACAGAAATATTCCATGCTAAAGCATATTATCGCTCTGGTGCAGGATATCGGGCTTAAATGTATCGTTGAGGGCGTTGAAACAGCAGAGCACGTCCGCCTGCTGAAGGAAAACAACTGCTTCCTCGCTCAGGGCTTCTATTTCGACAAGCCCCTACCCGTTTCGGATTTTGAAAAACGGCTCGATGAGCTGAAAACGCTTTTGTAACTAAGTAATATCTGCATTTGACATTAAGCGGACTGTTTTACGGTCCGCTTTAATTACGTTATTTCTCTGTAATAGCATCAGATAACGGTCTGTATTTCCCTATCGGGAATATAAATTTGAAAAATATTAATAGATGTTTCAAAAACATACTTGATTTTTATCAAATTATCTTGTATAATGTAAATGTATGTTGTGCAGGGAGATATTTTCCATGCATGGCGAAAAACTGAAAGGAGTTTGTAACTAATATGATTTATTCTCATGAGGTTGAAACAATGTGCCCCGTTGCACAGGGCGTTGCACACGGTGCGGCTCCAATCCCCGAGGAAGCAAAATGGGTAAAGGCTAAGGAGATCAAGGATATTTCCGGCTTTACACACGGTATCGGCTGGTGTGCTCCTCAGCAGGGTACCTGCAAGCTTACCCTTAATGTCAAGGAGGGCGTTATCCAGGAAGCTCTCGTTGAGACCATCGGATGCTCCGGTATGACTCATTCCGCTGCTATGGCTGCTGAGATCCTTCCCGGCAGAA